>DAISHM010000389.1:0-1503 GCA_036822535.1 Candidatus Caenarcanales bacterium | reverse complement strand
ATGAAAAAGGTTTCTGCTATTCAGCTAATATAGAAGAGATTCGCAAGAATGATTTTATTCTCACTCCGGGTAGATATGTGAGTGCCGCTGATAAAGAGGAAGATGGCGAGCCTTTTAATGAAAAGATGAAACGCTTAACAGCACAGTTAAGTGAGCAGTTTAAAGAGAGTGCTAGATTAGAGGCTGAGATTAAGAAGAATTTGCTTAGTATTGGTTATGAGGTGTAGGGTTAAATGCTAAGCGAGATCTATAATTCTAAAGCCATAAAGCGTCTTCTAAAAAAAGGTGAGGGAATAGATTTAGAGTTTAAAGAAACTAAATCAGAATTATCTAAAAGCTTCTGGGAGACAGTATGTGCATTTTTAAATAGAGATGGTGGCAAGATTTTGCTAGGTATAGATGATAATGGTGAAATCACTGGAGTAGATGAAAAGGCTTTAGAGCTGATAAAAAAATCTATCACTGATAATTCTAATAATTCAGAATTATTAAAACCAGCTTTTATACTGTATCCTAAGCTAATTCAGCTAGCTAAGAAAAAAATTATTTTAGTAGATGTGCCGAGCAGCTCTCAGGTACACAGTTATAAAAATAAAATTTATGATAGAGCTGAAGACGGCGATTATCAGCTGAAAACTCATGAGCAGATAGCGAATCTTTACGCTAGAAAAACTAATAGCTTTTCTGAAAATAAAATATATCCATATTTGAAAATCGAGCATTTTAAAATATGGATATATTTTCTAAAGTACGTAATCTGCTTAGAGACAGGGATGAAAATCATTTTCTACTAGATTTAGGAGATGAAGAATTATTAAAAGCCTTAGGGCTTTATAGGCTGGATCTAGCCCAGGGTCTAGAAGGCTATACTTTAGCAGCGGCTTTACTTTTCGGTAAAGATCAAACTATTCAAAGCATAGTCCCACATTTTAAAATAGATGCCTTAGTCAGAGTGCAGGATTTAGATAGATACGATGATAGGCTAGAAGTGAGATCTAATCTAATAGAGGCTTATGAGCTTCTGATGGATTTCGTGAAAAAGCACCTGCCAGACCCATTCTATGAAGAAAATGGTATTCGTATCAGTCTTAGATATAAGATCTTTAGAGAGATTGTCGCTAATATATTAGTCCATGCTGAATACACAGCTCCTTTCTTTACGAGGTTTATCATTTATAAAGATAGAGTCGAAGCTGAGAATCCTAGTCGGGCTTTTAAGTCTGGAGAGATCACCTTAGAGAATCACAGTCCTAGACCGAAAAATCCTCTTTTAGCGAAACTCTTTATGCAAATCGGTAGAGTGGAAGAATTAGGCTCTGGGATAGTGAGAACTAATTACTATCTGCCTTTCTATGCAAATGGACAGAAGCCTCAATTCATCGAAGCTGATTTATTTAAGACTTTTTTATTAGAAACTGATTTTTTTTTATTTGGAGATACTTTTCTTTCTAAAGATTTTGATCTTGAAGCCTTCTTTTTTTTTCCTGATAACTTTTTTTTTGG
>DAISHM010000388.1:0-1542 GCA_036822535.1 Candidatus Caenarcanales bacterium | reverse complement strand
AATTTTTCTCTTGGAATATAAACGGAGAATGCTTTTGTGAAAAAAGATAAGCAAGATTTGCCCTAACGGATATTTCAATAAACTCTATTGCATTCAGTAAAGCTAGCCTGAGAGCTTTATCTGCATTATAAGCACGAATGATATTACTAAATCTTGTATCAGCCTTAAACTGCTGATGGGAATCGTCTTGATAAAGATGGTAAAAATAGCCCGATAATCTATAATAACTGACATACTGAAGATAAAATCTGGCTAGATCCCTATCTTCTATAATCATCCCCCTCTCTTCAAGCTTCCCTAGTTGAAGCTCATAAGTGAGAGATGGTTTACTATAATGCTCCATACAAAAAAAGAGCCGCTCCATTTGAGCGTATCTGTAAACAGACAGAGGCTTGGCGGCTTCCGGTATATTCATTATACAACGCCTATAAATTCGCTACCACTCCCTCATAGCAGCTACGACCTCATCAACGCTAGTCATACAGTAACCTTGAGTAGTGCTTAAATCAGCATGACCGCAAGCTATTCTAAGATGGTTTAATGGTCTGCCTTTCGCAGCATTTATAGTTACAAAGGACCTTCTAAGACTATGCGGGCTTATCCCTTTAAAGCCTAGGTTATTAGCCAATCCTGATATTTTTTTATTTAATCTATCTACTGTAAAGGGTTTTCCATCTTTATTTAAGAAAAAATATTCAGAATCAAAAGAAAGCCTAGCTTTAAGATATTCTAGTAGTAATTCATAGGTCTCAGTATTGATGCCTATTTCACGTGGCTTATTACCTTTCCCTAGTCTTACATATACTCTTTTAGCTTCTAGGTTTATATCCTCTAGCTTGAGCTTACAAAACTCAAAGGCTCTAAGACCAGTATTAGCAAGGAAAACGACTATCACCTTATTACTTAACCTTCCATAGTAATTAGTTTTCATTTCATCACAGGCAGCTATCATAGTCTTTAATTGAGTTTCATTAAGTGAAGTTTTTTTAGCTGGTAAATATCTCTTAGGTTTTAGTGCTTTTAACTTATTACGAATCTCTGAGCTGAATTTATCTAACTCAATTAAATATTTAGTAAAACTCATAATCGCATCATAGATATTTCTCTTAGTGCTGTAGTTCTGTGGCAGATAAGAGCCAAGCACATTACGAAGATTATCTACTGAGATTAAAGGCTTAGAAGGATACTTACCTAAACCCTTTATATAAAGAGTGAAGTAATATTCATAAATCTCTATAGTTCGTTTACCTAGAGGCTTACCCGTAAGCTTACCTGAAGCACACCACTCTAACCAGATTTGAGCTAGGCTTTTCAGATCATCTATAACTATCTCTCTATCGCTAGAAGTATGCTTACTAAATTTACCTCTTCTAATACCTTTGAGATTTTTATTTTTCCAGCTCAGATAGCTATGAGCTTCAATTTTATAGCAAGGCTCCCCCCCCCATAACACGCTATCATTAATCCTCAGTCATGCACAGCAAACTCTACGACTTCATCATCATCGGTGCTGGGATCTCTGGTCTCTACGCAGCTTTCAAA
>DAISHM010000387.1:0-1551 GCA_036822535.1 Candidatus Caenarcanales bacterium | reverse complement strand
ATTATGATGTTCAAGATTTTGAAAATTATATTAAGCTTATGCAGACCAGCTTTGAGGGCTATGATATCGAAAATCTACCCCTAATGCCAGTCCTCTATGATGCTGGCTATCTTACTATTAAAGATTTTTCTGTTAGAAATCTAATGACAGCTTATTCACTAGGTTACCCTAATTTTGAAGTTAAGAATTCGCTTCTAGAGAATCTTTTGAAAAGTTATACGGATATTAGAAAGCCAGAATTTGCATCTGCTCTAGTATTTTCAGTGCAGGACGCTATTCTGGCGAATGATCTAGAAAAATTCTTTTCCTTATTAAAATCCTATTTTGCATCTATCCCATACGATTTAATTCCTAAAACAGATCTTAATGAAAAGTACTTTCAGCTTATATTTTATCTATTAATGCGGGTAAGTAGTTTTAGGGTAAATACAGAAGATAGAACAAATCTAGGACGTATAGATTTAGTTTTAGAGAGTGATACGGATGTATATATTTTTGAGCTTAAGATTAATTCTTCTGCTGCTAAGGCTTTAGAGCAGATTAAAGAGAAGAAATATTATGAAAAATATTTGCACATAGCAGCACTAAAGCCAGGCTCTAGTCCAGAAACGGCTCAAGATAAAGCAGTGTATCTTATCGGACTGAATCTATCTTTAGAAGAGAGAAATATCACTGAATATTTAGTGGAGAGGGTTTAACTTCTAAGCTTTCATATACAAATTTGCTAAACCACGATAAGTTTAAGTGCTACTTCTGAAAATCGTGGTAAAATTAAATTATGACCTCAGTAAATATACAAAGATTACTGAAATTACCAACTCATCACAGTTTTTTTTTATTTGGTCCACGCCAAGTCGGTAAGACTACTTTGATTAGAGATACTTTTCCTGCTGAATGCTGTCTAGTTTATGATTTACTTATTCCAGAAGAGCTACGGCGTTTAAAAATGAATCCTGGACGTTTTCGTGACGAAATTATTCATCGAGATCCTAAATATACTCACGTATTTATTGATGAATTACAGAAAATCCCTGAAATTTTAGACGAAGTACATTATCTTTTAGAGACATTAAAGCCAGCTCCTAATTTCATCCTGAGTGGTTCTAGTGCAAGAAAACTTAAGCGTGTTAATGCAAATATGCTTGGAGGCAGGGCTTTCAGTTTTTCCCTTTACGGTCTTAGCTACTTAGAATTATTAAAATCTTCTCAATTCTCTTTATATCATTCTCTAGAATTGGGTAGTTTGCCTGCTATTTATTTATCTTCTCGTGAGGATGCGATTTTAAGTTTACGCTCCTATGTGAATACTTATATAAAAGAGGAAATTCAGTTTGAAGCTTTAGTAAGAAATTTAGATATTTTTACTGAATTTCTAAGACTTGCTGCTAATGAGAATGCTAATATCTTAAATTACTCTAAAATCGCTGCTGATCTAGGGGTTAGCTCGGCTACTGTTCGAGAGTATTATCAAATTTTAGAGGATACTCTGCTGGGGTTCTATCTGAGACCGTATTCTTCACGTTTAAGAAAAAAATTAGCTAAACATCCTAA
>DAISHM010000386.1:0-1552 GCA_036822535.1 Candidatus Caenarcanales bacterium | reverse complement strand
ACTTAAAATTAACGCATGTGAAGAACTCATACCAGCAGCAGCTTTTAAATTACTGTTAATAATTATATTTATTGCTAATACCTTATCTAATTTGATATAAGCATAGTCTTTAAGTAAAGAGAGAATTTTTAGTATATAAAAACTCCAATCTGACTTAAGCTCTGCGATATATTTATCGCTTAATTTTTCTAATTCAATTTCACTATTTTTAAAGTCTGGATTTAAATTAGCTATTTTAATTCTAGCTCTACTTAGCTTAAGTTCCGTCCCAGAGAATGTTTCATTAGAGGAATTATTTAAAATTAGCTGAACGCCAGCATAAGTAAAAAAATCAGATGCTAAATAAAGTAAATCATTATTAACATAGTCACAGTGTTTGCTAAAACTCAGTCTACCAGGACATTTAGAGATATGAATCTTCCCTGTCCCTGAGCTTCCAAAATTTGGGTGTTTTTTAATTTGTTCGATTAAAATCTGTTCCATTAAAAAGGAAAACTATTTTTAAGAGTCTGGAAGCTCTGCTTGGCCAGTCTGAATTTTATTCGCCTGAATAAGGTCGTTAGGCTCAATAAATCCTTCTTCTAGAAGAATTCTACCTATAGGAAAACGCTCTAAAGGATCTTGCTGAGACTGGATTTCTAAGGCTTTCGCTAATTTTTCATCGCTGAGTACCCCGAGCTTAATCAGAATTTCACCTAATTTATATCGTGAATTTGCATTCATTGATCTTTATTTTACCTTAAACTGCTAGCTTAAATTGCAGGAAAAACTTATCTGAGTCAGATAGTCTAAAAGTATTTATTAGTAAAAGTCTCTGGGCTAAATTCCTCTAGATTTTCCATCTTCTCCCCTGTACCTAAGAATTTTACTGGGATTTTTAATTTATGAGCTATAGAAAAGACAGTACCAGCCTTAGAAGAGCCGTCAAATTTAGTAAGTATGATGGAATCTACTTTACATAACTCATTAAAGGTCTCGGCTTGTATTGAAGAGTTCTGCCCCATTGAGGCATCTAAGACCAGTATGGTTTCTAGTTTATAGTCTTTATCAGCTAAGTTTTTTTTGATTACGTCCTGAATTTTAGCGAGTTCTTCCATAAGGTTTTTTTTGTTATGCAGTCTGCCAGCAGTGTCTATAAGAACTAGGTCATAGCCTTCATTTTTAGCTTTTTCTATAGCTTTATAGACCACTGCACTAGACTTAGATCCATGCGGCATTTCAATCAGATCAGCTCCAGTTCTCTCAGCCCAAGTCCTTAACTGCTCTTCTGCGGCGGCTCTGAAAGTATCTCCAGCAGCGATTAGTACTTTTTTACCTTCTATGTTCTTATATTTATGAGCCAGCTTAGCGATACTAGTAGTTTTACCCACTCCATTCACTCCTAGAATCATTAAAATATTAATAGCAGCAGGTGTCAGTTCTAAAGTGAATATCGATGATGAACTCTCTTGCATTTCATCAAAGGCAATCAGCATGAAGCTTTTTTACTTAGAAGATAATTCATCTCTGTAGATTTCTTTCTCAGATTTTAAATCTTTTCTTAGACTAGCAA
>DAISHM010000385.1:0-1566 GCA_036822535.1 Candidatus Caenarcanales bacterium | reverse complement strand
AGAAAAATCTACTAGTCCTAGCGATTTATTTTTTATATTTTATTTCTTATTTCCGAAAAGCAGCTTCCATATTGAGAAATTTTCAGTAAGTTTTCTTATATTTTCGCTAGACTGCTTAATATCTTTTTTCAGCTGCGGATCATTAACAAAAGCATTAGATGCTTTAATAAGATTTTTAATATTCTCAGCATCTTCTTCACCGAAGCCAGCATTAACCCTATTAGCTAAATTCTTGATAGCTTCAGAGGACTCCAAATTAACCCTAATTAGGCTATCTAAACGTATAGGCTCTAAACTGATAAAACGCGGCTCGTCAAAATCAAACTTATCTATGTATTGCTCTTCAATCTTAATAGATGTAAGATCTACATACTGCTCCCCAATTAAGCCAGAGGGAACTATAGTTACCTGATTAATCGGACTGATAGGTACATCTTTAGTGGTAACAATCGCCTGTATAGCAATATGCTTACCCTTACGGATACGGTGCTGATTAGCAGCCAGCCTCGCTAAACCAATCTCTAACTGGGCTTGATTGATTTTTTCACGAGCGAAAACTAAATCTTGGATACTAGAGCTAGACAGCATTCGCTTACCCTCTTCTAGGTGTATATTACCAATCTCAGCAATTTCTCTAGCTGGGAACGGCTCTAAATCTAAGTCCTGCATAACGGGATTAATCGACTTTACTATACCGATTTTCAAACCGTGCCACCTCAAGGCAGAACCCTCTTCAAGACCATTAACATTTTCAAAATAAAAAGTAAAAACCCTTGCCTTATTGAAATCATGACCTTTAAGCCAAAAAATAAATGCCAAGAGAGCAAAAAGACCTAATGTCGCAACAAAGCCAATTCTATTTAGATCTTTTTCTTGTACCGCAACCACTCTGTCTATTCTAAATTAAATAAAAGGAAATGTTTTAGATTTTTCCATTTAATACTATTTTCCAAGATTTCTAGTGAATTTTTACTATACTTCGGAAGTGCTCAGGCAAAGTTAAAGGCATACGAGCGGTACCACCAGCAGCCAACTCGCTCAATAAGCTAGGCAATTTCTCAGCTACATTGTTCTTATCAAAAAGCTCCTAAATTAAACCCAGCATATCTTTAACTAAATTTTGCATAGGCTCAGACTCTAATAAAGGATAATTATTAGGTAACTTAGTATCAGCAGATGAATTAAAAGGTAAACTATTTACGAATTTCACATAATGAGTATTAGCTTTTTCCAAAAAAGCTCTTTTAGCCTGATCATCTGGCAGCAAGCTATTCGGCATCATAAATAACTGGATGAGAGTATTATAAACAGGATGAGAGGCGCCTATCTTAGGCGAAATAGTGTGCCTAATGTCATTTTGGTGGTGGTTATCAGTACCAGCCCTATAATCAATTTGCCCCTCTACCAAATTAGAAGTAGCGAGGACATCTTTATAAGAACTAAACTTCTGATGCAAATCATGAAGACCTGTATCCGCGGTAAACTTAAGAGCAAGATCTAAACCAAAAGAGCCAAAAGGACCCTCTGGAGAGACTAGTTTTTGAAGAGCTTTTTGTGAACTTCAAC
>DAISHM010000384.1:0-1570 GCA_036822535.1 Candidatus Caenarcanales bacterium | reverse complement strand
GAATTAAGCTAGATTTGAAGGAAAGCATAGTAAAAGCTTAGATTTTGCTACTGGTAGAGTCCTTAGATAAGAAATTCTGGCTATATTAATTAGAGTTCCTAAGGCAGTATTGCATCCCAAAGGTTTTCAAGGAAAGTTTTATTAGGATCTAGGCGACCTAGTTTTTTCTTTTTAAAGTAGAAATGAAAAAATGGATGGACAAGTAGAAAGAGCAGTCCTGCAAAAGCAAGAGACATATTTATTACATAATCTAAATTAAGCTCATTCATGATTCTTCTCCTTGTTGTCTGAATGGTAGTACCACTCGTCTAAAATGTCAATGCTGCGGTAAATACAGATAACACCGATTAAGCTTATGGTAAAAGCCGCTGCAAATTTTAATGTGCCAATATCCTCAATCCTATAAGTAGAATTGGTTAATTCCATAAAAACAATACTGGCAAAAGAGCTCAGCAAGCCAAACCCAATGTACTGTAAGAGATTAGCTCGATGTTTTATTGATTCTGGTAAATCTTTCATAGATATTAGCTTCGCAAAGTTTAAGAAAAATTTTTAGGGGTCATTTTTCCTCAAAATATTTAATTTAGTCGGCGTAATTTTTTAAAGTATGCAATCTTGAACTAATAGCGATAATCGCAAAAGCATTTCCTAAGTTAGAATAAAATCATGTCTCTAGATCTAAGTTCTTTGAAAAAAGCAATTAAACAATTAGAAGATGCTCTTGATATTTGTGAAAGCGGTATTTATAAGGATCTTGATCCACGTATCGAAAGGCAGCTAAGAGCTGGAGCTATTCAGGCTTTTGAATTTACCTATGAGTTAAGCTGGAAGCTAATTAAACGATATTTAGAAATTAGTGAAGCGAGCCCAGAGTTTAGTGATATTAGTTTCCATGATTTAATTAGAAAAGCTTATGAAAATGGGCTTCTCTTTAATGATCTTGAGACTTGGAGAGCGTATCGAAAGCAGCGAGGCATTACAAGCCATACTTATGATGAACATAAAGCAGAGACTGTGTACCTGGGCATTCCTGATTTTTTAAAAGAAGCGAAATATCTTTTTTCTGAATTAGAGAGGCGAGGTTTAAATGCCGAGTAATTTATTTATTGAAAATAGACACTGGGAAATAATTTCAGCGATATTAGAAGAGCATTTAACTAATAGAGATATTAAAGTTTACATATTTGGCTCTCGTGCTACTGGTAAGAATTTAAAAAGAGGCTCTGATTTAGATATAGCCCTAGAAGCTAATTCTGGAGAAAACATAGACTTAGAGTTAATAAATCGTTTGGATTTTGATTTTGAAGATTCAAATCTGCCTTATAAAGTTGATTTAATAGATTTAAATTCTGTTAGTAAGGAATTTAAAACAGTGATAATTAAGGATTTAGTGGAGCTGGGAGTTTAAAAAAATAATTTAACATAATTTAGTAAATCTCCACGGAAGATCAGGGTAATAGCAAAGCTGAAGAGCAGTATAATTACAGAAAGAGTTATGCCTCTAAAATCCTTCGCTAGCGACAACTACTCGGGCGGACATCCACAAATCCTCAAAGCCCTTATGGAAGTG
>DAISHM010000383.1:0-1573 GCA_036822535.1 Candidatus Caenarcanales bacterium | reverse complement strand
GTTCTATTGTCGTTAGCTTGTGTACTAAGGTCGTGTGCTGGTGTACTAAGACCAGTATCTGTTATATCTTATCCTCTACCTTTCCCTTTATATTTCAGTAGATTGTAAGTTTTTAATAGTCATAGTTCATCTTTAGAATCTAGTTTGGAGTTGAATTAAAAGAAAGAAGCTTCTTGATGTCGCATTAGAAAAGGAATTTGTCAGAAAATAGAAGGGTGTTTCAATGGATGAGATATATTTAGGTTTTTGTTTGCAAAATTGGTTAGAAGTAGCCTTGTGATTTCGTTTACTGAGCTGAAACCGATTAGTATGGGTTTTTATTTGAATAAACTATACTGGATCTTATCCAAAATTTAAAATTTTTATCATAGATTAGATCTTAATTATGCAGGGGGAGACATATTTACCAATTTCCTATGTGGCAGAGTATGCTTACTGCCCAAGAAGTAGTTTTTTGTTACTTGTAGATACCCCAGTCTACAGAGAAGAGAATATTTACATGCAGGATGGGAAAACGGAACATACACATTTAGAGCATGAAAAGATCATTAAAAGAGGTAGTACAAAGCTAATTTCAGCTTTAAAAGTTAAATCCGAAAACTTTCATTTAACAGGTAAGTTAGATTATTTGAAGATCACTTCAGATGGTACATATATACCAATAGAGTTTAAGCGAGGTGCTAAGAGAGAGTCTAAAGCTCATCATGTACAGTTAGCTCTTTTAGCTTTATGTCTTGAGGAACAGTTTCCTACTAAGCTAATTAAAGATGCTGAAATCTATTTTACAGGTTCTAAGGAAAAGCTTAATTATATTATTGATGATGAGGCTAAAAGTACTGCAAAATCAATCTGTGAATGCATTTGGCGATGCTTGCCTGATCCGAAGCAATTTCAAAGGGTTATGAATCATAGCTGTATCGGTTGCTGTTTTTATGATTTATGCCATGAGGAAATGTATGAATTATCTAATCACTGAGAGAGCTACATTAACTATTAATAATGACTTTTCATCTTTAGACGCACAAGCAAAAAGTTTTAGTTTAATTAAGAAAGACACTGGTGAGAAAATTAAAATCCCAGCTTCTGCGGTTAGAGATATTATGATTTTTGGTGAAGCTTATATTTCTTTTGAATTTATATCTTTAGCAGAAAAAAATTTAATCCCTGTACATATTTTAACTAGATCTGGGCGTTATAAAGCGTCTCTCAGATTCGATTTCCCTAAAAATGTTTTTTTAAGATATGCACAGTTTATTAGCCATCATGACGAAGAAAATAAATTAGAGATGGCTAAAAAATTCATAGAAGCAAAGCTCAATAATCAAAATATGTTTTTGCAAAAAATTCGTGCTAAACATCGCATAGATAAAGATTTTGAGGCTCAAACGGTTAATGAGCTTAGAGGTGTAGAGGGGTCTAGGGCTCAGCAGTATTTTAAAGCATGGATAGATGAGAAGCTGATTAAATCTGAAGATTTTAGATTTTTGAAAAGAGTTAAAAAAGATCCTAAAGATCCTTTCAATCAAATCCTTTCACTTGCATATAGTTCGTTAAACAAAGAGATACATACTCA
>DAISHM010000382.1:0-1573 GCA_036822535.1 Candidatus Caenarcanales bacterium | reverse complement strand
TTTAAACTCATAATTATAGTGTCCTACAAATGAGAATTTTTTACCTCGTTTTAGATGACTCTCTATTAAAATCAACTATATGGGTTTATTTAGTAAATTTTCAAAAAACATTGGTATCGATTTAGGTACTGCAAATACTCTTGTCTGTTCAGAGGAAGGTAGCATACTACGTGAGCCCAGTGTAGTAGCGGTTAATAGCCTTACTTCTGAAGTTTTAGCTGTCGGCGAGGAAGCTAAAGCGATGATAGGTAACACGCCTAGCCACATAGTGGCAGTAAGACCGCTCAGAGACGGAGTTATAGCTGATTTTGGTTATGCTGAAATTATGCTCAGATATTTTTTAGAGAAGGCTAATACCAGTAAAGGTATTTTCAAACCTATTTCTAAGCCACGTATCGCTATTGGTGTTCCTAGTGGTATCACTGAAGTAGAGAGAAGAGCAGTGAGAGAGGCCGCAGAGAATGCAGGTGCAGGTACTGTTTATCTGCTTGATGAGCCGATGGCCGCTGCAATAGGCGCTGGACTTGCAGTAGCTGAGCCGATCGGGAGTATGATAGTAGACATAGGTGGTGGTACTACCGAGGTAGCAGTAATCAGCTTATCTGGAGTCGTAATCTCTGAGAGTATTAGGATCGCAGGTGATGAGCTTAATAGTTCTATTATTGTCTATATGAAGAAAGTTTATAATCTCTCCATCGGTGAAACTACTGCTGAGAATATAAAAATTAAATTAGGTTCTGCCTTTAAAGTTTCTGACGAGAGCGATGAAGATCAGATGGAAGTTAGAGGACTTAATCTTTTAAATGGTCTACCGCGTACAGTTATAGTTAATCGTGCAGAAATCCGTGAGGCGATGGTAGAACCTTTAACTTCTATAGTAGAGTCTGTGAAAAGAACTTTAGAAAGGATTCCTCCAGAGTTAGCAGCGGATATTTATGATAGAGGTATAGTTATTGCTGGTGGTGGTGCGCTACTTAAAGGTTTAGATGAAATGATTGCTCATGAAACGGAAGTCCCTGTGCATATTGCAGATGATCCTCTTTGCTGTGTAGTTTTAGGAGCAGGCAGAGTGCTTACTGATAAATCACTAAGACGAGTTCTAGAACTCACTACTACACAGGCTCATTTAGTATAAAACTGCTTAAGGATGAATTTTAAAGATCTAAAATCCATTTTTCTTTCGCTGCTTTTAGTGATATTTTTGGCTTGGTTTTTTATTAAGCCATTATCTAATTTAGTATCTTACGCTTATTTAATCAGTGGAAAACTGGTCTACGACTTAGGTACAGGCATAGATGAAAGCCAGGGAGACGTAAAAGATTATATAAATTCTCTAAAGACTATTAAAGATTTAAATCTTAAGCTTGATAAGATTCGCCTAGAAAATATTAAATTAAAAGCCGAACTAAAAAAACTCCGTTTCAGACAGACTAGTGCCGAAAAGCAATCAGAGTTAGCTTTCCCTACACTTAGATCCGAAATAATTGGCAGAAATCCAGACAGCTGGTACAAGCAAGTCATTATCAATATAGGTAAAAAAGACGATTTCTGATTTAAAGACGATGCCGAACAT
>DAISHM010000381.1:0-1573 GCA_036822535.1 Candidatus Caenarcanales bacterium | reverse complement strand
ATTCAATTCAATTTCTCCCAGAAGAGAAAGATTAGTAAAGCCAGAATTAAAGCTCCCAAGATCAATAGAAATTTTATAAACCGTATTCAAAGAAACTAATTTAGAATTGAGTCTATCTAATTTTAAATTACGATCTAATAAAAAAACATAATCATAAGCTGTTAATAAAAGCTGCTTAGTAGCGTAGTTTAAAAAATTTGCGGCCAAATAGCCAGTAGCTCCAGTGATTAAAAGCGTTTTAGATTTTTTCTGCACTGTCTTGAGTATAACTAAAGTTTAGCTATCTCATTAGCAGACTTCTGCATTTTCTGCTGCTCTTGCTGCTCCGTATTCCAGTAGGACTCTTCTACTCTTAGGGCCCCGAGAGAAGCTTTAAGAACGGCGATAGCTTGTCTAGTAGCAGCAGAGCTCCCACTTTGCTCAGCAAACTCAGTCCAAGCACCGTGCTGATCTCTGATGAAACCAGCATCATAAGCTATTTCTCTGAGTACATCTAATTGATCCGTCGGAGTTAAATCATTCTTAGCATCCTGCCAAGCCTTAAAATCATTTTTAATATCACTACTACTACGACGAGCATTGGTACTAGTCGTAGAATTATTACCCTCTAACTCCAGGAAATCAGCCATTAGACCTTCTAACTGTTCGATTTCCTGCTGAACAGAATCGATCAGAGACCTGGTCTGGGCTAATCTTAGAGTAGGGTCAATAGAAGTCATACATTACCTTTCGGATTACCTTATACTAAAGCCTTATGCAAGGCTAATTATTAGCCAGAACCGCTCGCTAATTTATTTGTAGCCTGAATATCCTTTTTATTTTCATCAATCTCTGATTTCCAGAATGAAGCTTCGTTTCTCCAGAAACCTAAAAGCGATTTAGTAGTCGTAATTTCAGTTCTTAAAGCTGCTGCTGAAATACGCCCCGCTTCAGTATCTATCGCTAAAGCCTCAGACATCTGGTTCTCTAAATCAGTTAAGATATCCTGATTTAACTCCACGAAAAACTCGCATTGCGCATGTCTTACCGATGGATTAACCGCATTTAGTGCCATTTATTTTCCCTCCTGTTTTCTCGATCTCTCTAATCTCATTAACTGCATTCTATATTCCTCTTCTGAAGCATTAGTTCTAAAAGCTTTCTTTAAAATGGAATAACGATCAAAATTTTCTTCCGCATGATTGGCATCTCTAAAAGCTGCCCTGCCTAAGCTTTGTAATTTAAGCTCTTGATCCTGTAATTTTTCGATCTTAGCGTTCAGCTCCTCATCATTACGCATTTCTTTAGCAGTCTTACGCGCCCAAGAAGCGACCTGATGCAATGCATCAATACCACCACTAGCAGCGACCTGCAGAAGCTGCACGAAGTCATCTGGAATATCAATTGAATTCAATATAGCTTTTTGAACTTTTTCAAATTTATCTTTATACTCTTCTTGCTTATTCTTATCTAAATCTCTTTTTTTCGCATCTGCGATATTATCTGCTAAAACCGCAAGCTGATTTAACATAGAAATAAATCTGAGCTGAGAATCTACATCCTCTTTAAGCACAGCATGGGAAGACTCTAAGGC
>DAISHM010000380.1:0-1575 GCA_036822535.1 Candidatus Caenarcanales bacterium | reverse complement strand
GACGAGTTTAGAATCATGAAGACGCACGTAGTCCTAGGCGCAGACATTATCAGCAAATCTGACTCATTGAAGCACTGTATAGAGCCTGTTTTATTTCACCATGAACGCATAGATGGAAAAGGCTATCCTCACGGGCTATCTGGTGATGATATTCCATTGATTGCGAAAATCACTTGTGTAGTAGATTCCTACGACGCGATGACTACTAACCGTATTTATACTCCAGCGAAGAATCCGGAAGAGGCTTTAGCTGAATTAAAGAGATGTGCAGGGTCACAATTCGATAACGAAGTAATTGAAGCTTTCGCTGATTGGTGGCAGACTAAGTTTATTCTTAGAGATAGTATTATTAATATCTGCCCTATAGACGAATTAAATATAAATCAGCAGTGTCATTCTTAACTCTAGGTTTAGCACAGAGACCGATTTTAATCGGCTTAACTGGTGGTATTGGCTCTGGTAAATCTACTGTAGCTAGAATTTTTGAAGCAGAAGGAGTTCCGACTATTAGCAGCGATGAGATAGTACATAAGCTATATGCAGAGAATCATGAGTTACAGAACTTTTTAATAAAAGAGTTTGGTAGTCTTAATCGAAAAGAGATTGCTAGACTGGTTTTTGGTAATTCTAAAGAGAATAAACAGAGACGCATCTTACTAGAATCAAAGATTCATCCATTAGTCGAAGAAAAGCTGCGTAACTGGATTATAGAGAATCAAGCCTATCCACTCTTAGTCAATGACGTACCTTTACTGTTTGAAGCTAAGCTAGAGAAAAGGTTTGACTATATTATAGTCGTAAACGCAGATACTGAGACACGACTACAAAGATTAATGAAGAGGAATCCAGAATTAAGCGAAATAGAACTGATGGAAAGAATTAATGCTCAGATGCCGCTAGCAGAAAAGGTTAAAAAAGCTAATTTCGTGATTAACAATAATTCAGGAATAGAAAATCTGCAAAAGCAGATCTCAAGCGTAATACAAGAAATTAGAATTTAGAACAAAAAATAAATATTTTGAAACTAAGCCTTTACATTATTCTATTCCTGTATTATGATTTTTAATTAAGTGATACACAATTTATTTTGTCTTAACTGAGCTTTAATATTTAACGTGTAAATATATCAACATCTAGTTAAGACGAAATATAAGGGGAATCTAAATGATAGAAACAGCGAGTAAGAAAAAAACAGGTCCTAAGCCAAGATACGGCGAAGCTAAAACGATGGTGTCTTTTCGCCTAAGCCCTGAAGCCTTGGTTATCATTAAGGGCATTGCCCAAGAGCGAAATGTCAGCCAAGCTGAAGTTCTTGAGCAGTGGGCTAGGCAGTATAAGCTCGGCGGCGTAGAAGAAGCGACTGGCTCTATGGCTATGTCTATAGACAGAGATCTAGTAGCTTCAGAAAGATAAGCTTAGTTTTATCTGAGGGATATTAAAAAGGGACTTGGTAAATTACTAAGTCCCTTTTTAGTTTTCTAAACTGCCCCCATAAACTTCACCTTGGCAGGAGTTATTAGCTAAAGCTTTTCTTAACAATCCTTCGAATTTGAGGAAAAATGACCCCTAAACAAA
>DAISHM010000379.1:0-1585 GCA_036822535.1 Candidatus Caenarcanales bacterium | reverse complement strand
ATACGTCTTAAATCAGCTACGCTCCAAGCCTGTGCTATACAGCCTCTCGCTAAGTGAGGTTCATCAGCATCGAAAATCTCGGAGACAGAGTAGAAGCCACCATGTTCTAAATGATTTTCGAAATATTGAATCATAGTGCGATTTCATTTTTTATTCGCATAGAGAGTATCAGTCGTTTTTAATAGATCATCGAAAAAAGGCCCTAATAACCATGGCCAAACTGTTCCATTATGATAAGCAGCGTCTCTCAGGGTTACATCTCCTTCGTAGTGACCTTTATAAGCAGGGTCCTGCTTATCTAAAGTCCTTAAGCCAAATGGTGTTAATAATTTCTCTTCAGTTATATTTACTACAGATTCTGCGCTCATTTTATCTAAAGGTGAATAACTAAGAGAGATAGCCATTAGCTGATTGGGTCTTAGCTGCTTATTTACTTCGCAGTATTCATTTCTAAATTTACTTACTTCTAAATCCCATGAATAAGCTTTATTAGGTAAAACATAGTCTGCTAGATATTTCTTATCATCGAGCCAGAAAATTTCTTTGAAATGAGCTGCTACTTTATCTTTCAGCAGCGTTACTTTTTTAAGTATGGGATCTTTTAATACGCGTGCGAGTTCTTCCGTAAAACTTAAGGCATTAAACCATAGAGCATTCATCTCGACTAGCATGCCACGCCTCGGTGTGACAGCTTTTCCAGCTATTCTCGCATCCATCCAAGTGAGAGAATCTTCTTCTGTACCAGTTTCCAGAAGGCCTAAATCATTACAGCTTAGCTTAGAGCTTTTAGTTTCAGCATAATGAGTGATAATATCTTTCAGGTCATTCCAGAGTTCTTTCTTTATAGTAGATAGAGAGCATTTTTTCTTATAGTAAAATTCCTGTAGAGCCCAGAATAACCAGAGTGCAGCATCTACACTGTTATAGGCAGAGTGTTCTACATCATCTCCTATCATATTAGGTATAAGACCATTTTTTTTAAAATCTAAGAAACGTTTAAACACTTTCAGGAATTCTTTTTCATTAGGGCTATCTAAAATAATTCCAGGTAAAGAAATCATAGTATCTCTGCCCCATTCACCAAACCAGTGATAGCCTGCGATAATTGAGTAATTATCATTCTTAGACCTAATTAAAAATTGATTAGCGGCGTAACTGAGCTTAGATAGCATGGTCGATTCTTTTAAGCTATTAGATTTGATTAATTTAGCTCTGCGTGAGAATTCCTCTTTCCATAAAGATTTGATAGGTTTTTTTATCTCAGTACCAGTATAGAGAGCTATGTATAGTGATTTCTTAGATTCTAATGCTAAAGAAATTACTCCAGGACAGGCTAAATCTTCGGTCGAATCATAGCCTCTATCTACTTCTTCTAAATATGAGAAGTTCTTGTACCAGCATGAAAAATCTTGAATCTGAAAATTATCACTAGCAGAGATATTTAGTTCAGATAAAGTCGCGTAAGGTTTAAAAGAAATAGTTTTATCGGAAAGTACGTAATTAAAATTAAAACTCTCATTTTCACGGCTAAGGTGATGAAAGTAACGGCACTAATGGAACCATAGGCTGCTGCGATCGCTGCTGC
>DAISHM010000378.1:0-1590 GCA_036822535.1 Candidatus Caenarcanales bacterium | reverse complement strand
ATTAAACAAGATGAAGAAATAATACTAACTTCTGATGCAGATACTGCTGATTATAGTGCTAGTGCCGCAATTAAAAGAATTTTTATCCGTAACTATCCTGCTCTTACTAAGGATGTTTTAGCGGGACAGCAGATTTTAATTGATGATGGCTTAATTAGATTAAGAGCTACAGAGGTTAAAGCTAATGATGTTCGCTGTAAGGTGGTTTTCGGCGGGCTTATTAAATCTAATAAGGGAGTGAATTTACCTGAATCTTTTCAGGCGAATTTAGCTTCGATTACTGATAAAGATCGTGAAGACATTATAGAAGCTGTTAAGCATTCGGCTGAGTTTATTGCTTTGTCTTTTGTAAAGACTGCTGAAGATGTGATTGAACTAAGAAAACTTATAGATGCCTCTAATGTAGATCAGTTACCAATTAAGGTTATAGCTAAAATTGAAAAACCTCAAGCTGTAGCACAGTTAGATGAGATTTTAGATGTGGTAGATGGGGTGATGGTTGCTCGTGGTGATCTAGGTGTGGAGTTAGAGCCGCAGAAAGTACCTATGATACAGAAGCAGATTATCAGCCGTGCTAATTATAAAAAGAAATTTGCGATTACTGCTACGCAAATGATGGACTCTATGATTACTAAGCCGTTCCCTACTCGTGCAGAGGTTTCGGATGTCGCTAACGCAATTCTTGATGGTACTGATGCGATTATGTTATCGAACGAGACAGCTACTGGTAATTTCCCTAAAGAGACTATTCAAATGATGACCAAGATAGCTTTAGAAGTAGAGAAATCTGGTGAGATTAAAGTAGAGAGAAGAAATTTAAAAGATCTAGATCCTAATCAGGTAGATGATGTTAATCGTTATGCTATCGCTCAGGCTGTAGAAACCTTTTCTAGATTGCAGCATATAGAAAATATAGTAGCTTTTTCTTGTTCTGGTAAAAGTGCGATTATGGTATCTAAGTTAAGACCAGAAGCTAGAATTATCGCTGCGACTACTTATGAGTTCACTTATAACTCTTTATCTATTATTTGGGGTGTTTTGCCGATATATTTCGATGAAGTTCAGCAGACTACTAATACTATTTATAATATTGAGAAGCATTTAATAGCTGGTGGTTACATAGATCATGGTGATACGGTAGTGATTACTGGTGGTTTACCTATAGCTGCACGTGGTGTTTCTAATTTTATAAAAATCCATAAATGCGATGGCTCTATATTAGAGTTAAAGCAGTATAGTAAAGATCTTCAGGATGACAGGAAATTAGGTCCTAGCATTAAGAAAGATGCCGCAGTCATATAAATATTTTTTTGGCTATAATTCTGCTAATCTAAATCATTCACTCATAGTGGGTTTTATAAGGCTTAAGTTATTTTTTAAGTCTCACTGCTCTTTTGTGAAGAGTGATTCTGTGAGCTTAGTTTCTTCACTTAGCTTTCAGCAAAATGATAAGTTATTAGAACTATTTCCTCTACTAGATCTAGAAAAACAAATCTCTGATTATATTTTAGTTATAGATTTTAATTTAGATAATGATTTTGAAGCTTTAGATGAAAGTTTTGTTTCTGGGGTCTCGGATAAGCGAGTTTA
>DAISHM010000377.1:0-1593 GCA_036822535.1 Candidatus Caenarcanales bacterium | reverse complement strand
AATAACTCTAAATCATCTTTAGAAGTAGATAAATTTAAAAACCTTTCTATAATACGATTATCATAGCTTAGCGGTCTAATGCGAATTACTGGCTGATACTTTAAATTAATCGCTTTAAAAGCAGCAGATTCAGAAATAAACTGAAAATCATCTGGCTTCGCTTCTAGCTTTATTAAAGAGTTTACTAAATCTATATCCATTTTCAGTACACCTCTAGGCCACTGTGATGCAGCTGTCTGCTCAGCAGCATCCGTAAGATTAGCAGAATCTACTATATAACCTTGAATAGCAGATGATTTCACTAAATCTCTTAAAGCTGAATTCAATTCTTCACTAAAAGCCTGAAGCTGTGAAAAAGCTAAATGAAAAATAACCGTGAATTGATCTGCATTAATATATTTTTTCTTAAAAGGTGAAATCAATACATTTAAATCTAAAGCTGTTTTTTCTAGGATACGAGTTTTTCTTAGTTCTAAAAGATCAGGCAGACCGTAAAAATCCATATTTAAAGTAAAGGGCAAACTAGCTTCATAAGCGAAATCCTTAGTGATAGTAAGTTTAGCTTCAATTTGATTTACATCAAAATCCAATAGGGAACGCCATTTCAAAAAATCCAGATCATTTAAATTTTCATAATCATAGCTAAGACGTAGTTTTAGCATTGGTATTTTTTCTAAACGTATATAAGCAGAGCGAATTATTGCTAAAGAATTGAAAGATCCTAAATAAAGCTTTCTTAAATCATAGCCAGCTACATTTTTTATAACCTGACCGCCCGCTTTAGTCTTAGAAGCATCTAAATGTAAAAGATCTAAACCCAATACAGACCTTTTCTCTAAAGGCTGATACATTTCTCCTAATATGCGAGATAACTTATAACGTGCTGGAGCTTGAATAATAGTCATTTTCGAAAAAGCTTTTAGCTGTGAATCTAGCTCCTCTAAAGTTAAATCAGCAGAAACTTTAGCGACAAAATCATCATTATAGACTTCTAAACTTTTATCAGGCTCCCCTAAAAGATTTTTGATTTCTTCTTTATTAGACTGAGTTTGAAATTCATTTCCTAATTCTATATAGTCAAACTCAGTATAGAAAGGGATTTTATTCATGATTAATCTCCCTATGACACTCTTTACAGACTTTTATCGTGAAAATTTTATCTGGATTAGCGATATAATCTGGATCAAAAACCGCTCGCAAATCCATCATCTTACGCATATCCTCTTCGCTAAAAAGATAATCCATGTATTCTTGCTTTTCTACTCCTATACCATGCTCACCAGAGAGAGTTCCACCTAAATCTACACAGAGTTTCATGATTTCGTGACTTGCGTGAAAAATTCTATCTATCACTTCAGGGTCTTTATCTGGGTCATAGAGGAAATTAGGATGCAGATTACCATCACAAGCATGAACTAAATTAGCTTGCACTAAATTATATTTTTCAGCAATAGCCTCTACCCCCTGTAAGGCTGTTGGGATCTTAGACCTAGGCACTACTGCATCATAGAGATACCAGAAAGGTGCTATTCTACCGAAGGCTGAGGCTGAACCTTTTCTTACTTTCCATAATTTCAAACGTTCATTAATATC
>DAISHM010000376.1:0-1602 GCA_036822535.1 Candidatus Caenarcanales bacterium | reverse complement strand
GGCTTTTGCTGCCACAGATAATTTTAGCAGACTGCTAAGTAGATTATTATAGAATTTAACTGAATTTAAAAGGGTTTGATTATATACTTCTCTTTCCTGTAATTCAGTAGCTTTCTTATAATGCTTTTCAGCTAAGGTGAGAAATAAAGTGCTACCACCATCAAATAATCTGTGCTGAATGCGAATGTTGTTGCTAGCTATATTTTCATCGATCTGACCTTGTACTCTAGAGTTAATATAAAAAGTACCATCTAAATTACGATTACCTAGCCCCATAGTAAAATCTGGTAAATTCTCCGAAAACTGTTTCCAGAATTCCCACTTAGCTATTTTGCTATCGAGTTTGGCGATATTTAGGTTAATGTTATTGGCGATAGCTTGTTCTAAAATTTCTGCTAGACCTATTTCTACAGGGGCTTTAAATGATGTGTCTAATTTTATTGGGTAAAAATTCTGCTCTATATGAGCTTTATAAAAGAATTCATCAATATTTATGTTATCTAGTACGTATTCAGATTTGAGTTTTACTTCAGGTAATTCTGGCTCTGAGTACAATTCTGCTTTTAAATTTAGTTCTGGGATTATCTCTTGATAATTATCTTTAAAAGGCCCCACGAAGTTTTCTGCCTGAGTAGGATTAATATTAGCTAGGCTAAGAGAGCTGAATACAAAGAAGGCTGAGAAAAGCTGAATAGAAAATTTGCCTACTGAGCGTTTATTTATATTTTTAGGTTTTAGAGGCATGGGGACTTCGACAAGCACTATTATAGAATATGTATGCTTAGGCTCGTTTTCTTTGGTACCCCAGACTTTGCTGTTCCAGCTTTAAATTTGCTAATAAACTCCTCAGCTAGTCTTAAAGTCTTAGCTGTAGTTACTCAACCAGATAGACCTGTAGGTAGGAAGCAGATCCTTACAGCTCCACCAGTGAAAGTATTAGCTGAAAAGTATTCTATACCTGTATTTCAGCCTGAAAGCCTAAGTAAAGATGAGGAAGTTTTAAATAAGATTAGGAATTTAAATCCAGATTGTCTTGTGACAGTCGCTTATGGGCAGATTTTAAAAGCTAATTATTTAAATTTAACTAATATGGGAGTGATTAATTTACATGCGAGTTTATTACCTAAGTATCGCGGCCCTGCACCAATAAATTGGATGCTGATTAATGGTGAAAAAGAAATAGGAGTTTCTACCATGCTAAGCGATTCGGGGGTAGATACAGGGCCGGTTTTATTGAAAGCTGAAATGGGTTTAATTAAAGATGAAACTGCCTCTGAGCTTAGTTCTCGCATGGCTCTGTTCGGTGCAGATTTGCTTTTGGAAACTCTTTGTAAATTAGATGATAAAGTCCTGAATCCATCTGAGCAAAGAGGCTATGAGGAATTGCAAATTCATGAAAAATTGGCTCCCTTTATCAGTAAAGAGCTTGGCTGTATAGATTTTTCTAAGGAGTTTATTCACTTCTCTTCACCTAATCCACGCCAGTCTTTCTTTAATTTCACTAAGCCTAATTCAGCAGAAAATATACATAATTTAGTCCGTGGTTTGCAGCCTTGGCCTGGGGCGTATTTTACTTATAATCAAGAGAAGATCTCTATCTTG
>DAISHM010000375.1:0-1609 GCA_036822535.1 Candidatus Caenarcanales bacterium | reverse complement strand
TAAGGAGTATCTTTTAAACTCCTAAATTAACTCTCTCTCGTTTTTTAGCCTCTAAAAGAATTAGAATGCTAGTGATATCGCTAGGGCTAATACCACCCACTCTGCTGGCTTGACCTATAGTAAGAGGTCTTACCTTAGATAATTTATCACGAGCTTCTAAGCTAAGTGTGGAACAGTTTTTAAAATCAAAATCAGCAGGAATCCTTATGTTCTCACGTTTCTGCATATCTCGAATCTGTACCATTTGTCTATCTATATAACCTAGGTATTTCACATAGGTCTCTAATTCAAATGGATAAAGAATTTTTTCGATTAAAATTCCTTTTTTTTCTAAAGCGTAACGATCTTCTTCGTGCAGATCCTTATAGAAATTGACTTTTGCTAAGTCCTCATAAGTAAATTCTGGTCTTTTAAGCATCTCATAGACTGTCATTTTATTAGAGCCTTTAATTTCCATTCCTGTAGGAATATTATCCTGAGCAAATTTCGCTTGCTCGATGAATCTAAACTCCTCTTCTATTCGATCTTGTTTCTCTAAATAGATTTGCCATCTAAATTCATCGACTAGACCTAATTCATAACCTTTTAAAGTTAAACGTTGATCTGCATTGTCTTGCCTTAGAATTAAACGATACTCAGAACGTGAAGTCATCATGCGGTAAGGATCTGAGATCTCTTTACTAACTAAATCATCGACTAGAGTGCCTATATAACTGCTTTCTCGCCCTAAAATAAAATCTTCATGCTTATTACAATACTGTTTAAATCTCTCATTTACCTGAAGCTCTGCTTGTTCTAGAGAGCTTTTTCTCTGATAAGCACTAATTGCAGCATTTATACCAGCCATCAAACCTTGGCTGGCAGCTTCTTCATAACCACTAGTACCTAGTACCTGTCCTGCTACAAATAAGCCAGCTATTTCTTTAGCAGCAAAATTATGTTTAAACTGTATGCCTGGGAAATAATCGTATTCTACTGCGTAAGCTGGTCTCGTAATCCAAGCTTTTTCTAGACCAGGTAGAGTCCTTACTAATTGCCACTGTACCTCTATCGGTAAACTAGTGCTACAGCCCTGTAAGTAGATTTCATCACTGTCCAAACCTTCTGGCTCTAAGAAAAAATGATGTGATGGATTATGTGGAAATTTCACTACCTTATCTTCTATAGATGGACAGTAGCGTGGCCCGCTTGCAGAGATAGCTCCAGAGTACATAGGAGATTTATTTAAGTTAGCTAGAATAGTTTCATGAGTATTTGCGTTAGTTCTTGTAATATGGCAAGGATACTGTCTACGAACAGGTCTATGAGGTAAGAAAGAGAAGAATGATATATTCTCATCTCCAGGAGCGATTTCTAATCTAGAAAAATCTATAGTTTTTTTATCTATGCGTGGTGGTGTACCAGTCTTTAATCTCCCTGTTTCTAAGCCAAGGCTGCGAATTTGAGGTGAAAGACCTATGGAAGGCTTTTCACCAGCACGTCCAGCACTATCAAATATATGACCAGTAAATATACGTCCCTCTAAAAATGTACCGGCAGTTAATACTACTGATAAAGCATAAATTTTTTCACCTAAGTTAGTCTCTACGCCTAATATTTGGGCTTGATT
>DAISHM010000374.1:0-1613 GCA_036822535.1 Candidatus Caenarcanales bacterium | reverse complement strand
GATGAGTTTAAAACTGAGTGGAGGTATTATACTGGTAACTTAGAAAGCTCTAGTGGAGAAGAGTTTGGCTATCAATTAACTATATTTAGAAATGGTCTTAAACCTATTTTCTCAGCAGAAGATAGAGAGAAAGATAAACTCAATAATTGGCAAAGTAAACAGTTATACATGGCGCATTTTGCGATTACGGATATAAAAAATAAAAAGTTTTACTCTTTTGAGAAATTTGGCAGAGATAGCCTCGGTCAAGCTGGAGCAATACTAAAACCTTATAAAATTTGTGTTAAAGACTGGTCTATACAATCAAGCCCCAAAGCAGCTCCCGGAGATATTTTCCCTCTACCCCTAAGAGCTCAGACCCCAGAGATTAAACTTAAACTCAAACTCAATCCAGTCAAACCGATTACATTACAGGGTTTAGAAGGTCTTAGCCAAAAAAGCAGTGGTACTGGCAATGCTTCTTACTATTACTCTATCTCTAAACTAAGTAGCAGCGGTCAAATACAGATAGCTAATGATGTTTATAAAGTAAAGGGCTATAGCTGGCTAGATAGAGAATTTAGTACCAGCTCTTTAGGAGATACACTTATAGGTTGGGACTGGTTTGCTTTGCAATTAAATAATAATGTCGAGATTATGTACTATCGCCTGAGAGACCAGAATAACAATACAGATATGGCTCACAGTGCTGGAGTCATTATAGACGCTGCTGGGGATAAACACCCTTTTACAGCACAGGACATAATTTTAAATAGCACTGAAAAATATAAAAGTAAATATAGTAAAGCTGAATATCCAGTATCTTGGTCGATGGAAATACCTAAGATTAAGCTAAAAATGAAGATAAAACCAGCCCTAAAAGAACAGGAACATCAAAATAATTATCCCTATTATGAAGGAGCTATTAGGGTAGAAGGTGATTTCGCTGAGACTAAAATATCTGGAAAAGGCTACATGGAATTAGTAGGATATTAATTTATGATCGTAAAAATCGGTACAGATCTCTGTGACCCACAGAGGATAGAAAAAATACTCAGAAGATACGGAAAAAAATTTATTTCAAGAATACTCACTTTAGAGGAACAAGACTATTTAGAATACGGTCTAAATCAAAAAAATATCAAACCCTCACTAAATCATCGAATTGCAGCTAGATATGCAGCTAAAGAAGCAGTAGCAAAAGCTTTAGGTACAGGAATAGGAAAAGAAGTCAGTTTTCAAGATATACTAATTCTGAAACACGAAAACTCTTCTGCACCATATATTAAATTAATTAATAATGCAGCTAAAATCTCTCAGGAATTAGGTCTTAGCAGATGGGATATTTCTATTAGCCATGAAAAAGCTATGAGTATCGCAGTAGTAGTTGCTTATAGTGAAAACTAATGGGCAAACAGAAAAAAAAATATAAGATATTAATAATACGTCTAAGTGCTTTAGGTGATATAGTGCATAGCTTTCCTGCCTTAAGACATATAAATGAAAATCTTCAAGCTAGTCAATTAGACTATAGTATAGATTTTCTAATCTATGAAAAATTTAAAGATCTGCTTATAGACTTAAATTTCATTAATCAAATCCATACATTAAAAGATAAAAAGCTCAGTACTTTA
>DAISHM010000373.1:0-1634 GCA_036822535.1 Candidatus Caenarcanales bacterium | reverse complement strand
TATACAAATCCAAATAATTATTCTTTAAATCTAGGCTTAACTCCCCCAAACTTAAACGATATGAATCTACAGGAGAATAACTCAGCGAAAAAGCTTCATAGTTATTATGAATCACAGACTCATATTTCACATCTCTCGTTACAATACATTCTTGACCATCCTCGTCAGTTTCACGCATATTCATTTTAGGGAGTAAGTAAACCTCTAAAGCCTCTATAGCTGGTTTTTTCTTTTCTTGATTAGCTATATCAATCTGAACTAGATTACGTAAAGTAAAATCGGCAAGCATTCTTTCTGAAATTTGTGCCTCATCAGAACTAGGATTTATAGCCCTTAATCTAGCATTCTCAGTAATTAACCTGTCACGATTTACATCAATAAAATCTAATATCCGTACGTAATTTTCTCCAGATTTTCCATAATCATCAGGTCTTCCGTGATTATCAGTACCATGAGTAGCGATTTCCGTATAAAGCAGTCTAAATAAGCTCTTCGCAGTATCAGTTAAATTATCAAAGCTAAAATCAGGTCTCCGTAAAGGTGCAGCATCTCCCTGTTCTTCTTCAATAAAATTAGGCTTCTTAGCGGCATACTGCTGCTGTTCTAGCTTCTGAATCAAAGGTTCTTTATTATTAAATAGATTAAACCTGACCATAGTATTAGTTAAGTTTATAAAGATATAAATCAGGAATTTGTTATAGCTACATGAGAATTTTTTAGAAAATCTTCTATAAATTTCATCATCTGTATTAAAAATTTTTGAGTAAAGGATGATTCTTCTACAGATATAAGGTTATTAAGATTCTTCGTTTGATAATCTTGTAGATTAGCTTTAAAATTATTCGAAGCTCTATCAGAGTCATTGAATAAAGTATCCTTGCAAACTTCTAACATCTCAATAAAGCTCCCGACTACACTATCAGAATTTTTGTTAATCATCACAGAATCCTCCTTGTTAGAGGATTTAATCGCAGATTCTATAAAATCATTCATCAATTTAGACTTCTCTTCTTTAGTTTGAATCAAGGTTCTGAGATTATCTAAATTTTTAAATATAGAAGTACTGTCAGAAGAGCCATAAATTAATACATACTTAGCTTCATCAAAACCATAATTAGGCATTAAATCCTTTAAATCAATATCTGTAAGTTTAGTTCCAGTAGACATTCCATGCTCTATTTCAGTAGCCATCGTTTTAAAAAATAAAAGATCTATTTCTTGCTCCAATTTAATCTTTTTAACAGATAAGTCTCTTAAGTTATGATATATACCAAGATTCTCAAGATCGTCCTTATGTTTCAAAACATATTGAAATAAAAGATCATTATCATTACTATTTAAATAATTCTTTAAATTTGATACATGTGGATTTACATTATCTGCTCCATTTAGGATTTGATCTAATTCTTTTTTAGTTAAATCTAACGAATGATTATGCTGTAAAAGCTGCTTAGCATCATCATTATGATTACTAATACGCTGATATTCATTAAAATGATCATGAATAGCGCAGCTCACGAAGTTAAAATACATAGTATCTCAATCATGAGAGGAATTAATTTCATCTTTTTTAGCCTTCATATGAATCATTTAATCTTTTAACTGCAATTCAGATATAGTTTTCATCAGATTTG
>DAISHM010000372.1:0-1638 GCA_036822535.1 Candidatus Caenarcanales bacterium | reverse complement strand
AAGGAATACGAGAAATTTTCTTAAATCACGTTCAGAATCTTATATTGACAGGAAATCTAAATATTAAATATCAAAACTATATCTTACAGTCTCTCTATAATCTTTACTTAGATCTTGCAGACCATGCATCAGTAGAAAGTACAATATCTTCAAGTATATGGTTGCCTAAGAATGTAGAAATACAAGAATTGATTTTAGAAAGTCCTTCTCAGCAAAAAAAAGAATTACTCTATCGTTTAACTTTTAATTTATTACAGAAACTCGCTTATAAGCTTTTGATGAAGCAATCTACATCTAATTCAAGAAAACATTTTGAAGCCATTTTCATTAATTTCTATAAGCTCATGAAAAATCTCATTGATTTTAATGATATAGAAACTTTTAAATTAGTCATAGAAGCTTTATTTGGTTTTATGGAATTTCAAGATTTGTCTAATTTAGAAGATGATTATCATAGTTTGTATAAACCATATTTAGATAATGCAAATTCAGAGACCAAGAAGTTTTATTCTGACTTAAAAAGGCTTCTAGGAAATTTTCTTATTACTCCGCAGATCTTAGGTGAGCTTGACGAGCTAGAAAGTAGAGCTAAAACTCTATCTAAATCAGGAAGTAAGCTTATAAACGACTCCTATTTAAAGGACTTCACAGCTTTTATTAATAAGCTTTATTTTCGTCACTTACTCTTAGAAACTATGCTAGCGATAGGAGCCTATGCTTTGTATAAATATGATAGTCTCAAAGATAAAGACCCTGAGAAGGCTTTAGAGTTTTTAGAATATATAAAGTTTTATTGGGATGCTTACTTAACAGAAAAGTATCCTACTATGAATTCCATTACTCCTCTAGCAGCGCATTTAACTGATAAGCGCAATAGGAATGAGCCTTTAGATTCATTTTTCCATTTGATTTGTAGTAACAGAGCTGGTTTTCATGATAATAAATATCCACCATATCCTTTTATTAATTTTGCCTCTACTAATTTTCAGTCTTTGACTAGATCTTATAATAACTTCCTTATTTTAAGTTTAATGAAGATTCTCTCTAGGGATAGCTTTGATGAAAATAATATAAATAATTATAAATTAGGGACTCTGAAAAATCTCTCTGCTAATCATTTATACTCTATTCATAACACTAGACTAGCTTCTCTATTAGCGTTCGTTAAGTCCTCAGAGTTTTCTGTTACTAGTGACCCAAAGTTACATGATTTATGTGCTAAGTATCCTAACGGAAATTATGTAATTAAATTATTCGAGAATATTCAGCAGCAAATTAATAAGGAATTAAATCGACGTCAAGAAGAGTCACCTATAAATAAAGACAAGCTATTAGGTTTTTTTGAAAAGCTCGCAGAATCTTTCTCCAAGCCAGAATTACAAGAGCAGCATATTTATCAATATTTACTTAAAGATTTTAAAGACGAGGAATGTCCTAGTATTGCTGGTGACTTTATTCTAAGTAATCAAGCAATAGAACGAGAGAGATTCTTTGATGAGTGGCATGTTGGCTATTCTGGTTTTGAGGAACAGCTAGCGTTATATATCCATTCTCATATTGATATGCTTTTCGATTATAGAATTATGGAAACTATAAAAAATACTGAAGAGGTTCTTTTAGAATCAGATCTGGTGGCTG
>DAISHM010000371.1:0-1641 GCA_036822535.1 Candidatus Caenarcanales bacterium | reverse complement strand
CAGAGCATAATCCAAACAGCTTTCTCAATTAATCCTAATCTGAAAATAATCTGCGCAGGCTTCGGAAAAATTTCACTAAATGACATCAAAACTTTTAAAGAAAATTTAGTCAGAGCTCTAAGACCTGAATTTATTGATAAAATTGCTATCGCAACTAGAAATAATAATTTTAATGAAATCGAAAAATTTTTTTAATATAGTTTTATTCGAGCCTGAAATCCCCCAGAACACAGGTAATATCGCAAGAATGTGCGTAGCTAACGACTTACACTTACATCTTATCGAGCCACTAGGCTTTAAATTAGAGGATAAATACTTAAAGCGCTCAGCGATGGACTACTGGCCTTACCTAAATTACACAGTCCATAAATCTTGGTCAGACTTTCTTAATAGTGCAGATTTATCATTAGACCGTTTATTCTTTTTCACTAGCTATGCCACTAAAAGCTACTGGGATATAGAGTATAAGACTGGAGACTATTTAGTATTTGGTTCAGAGAGCAGAGGCTACTCACCTGAGATTTTTGAAAAATTTAAAGAAGACATGTATTTAGTACCGATGAGTTCAGTGAATGCTCGCTGCTTGAATTTAGCGAGTACAGCTCAGACCGTCTACTACGAAGCTTTCAGACAATCCCTGCAATAAATGAGCTTAATCACTGTTAAAGACTAGATCATTTAGGGTAGATAATAAGTACGATAATAATTAGATCGGCTTAAGGGGGGATAGCTTGCGATCTTTAGTAATGGCTTCTAATATTGACAGCTTGATAGTGCAAAGAGCACTGGGTTCACACACGAAGAATGTTAATCTATCTACCGAAAGATTAGCTACAGGTTTTAGAATAAATAGACCATCTGATGATGCAGCGGGTTATGTATACAGCGAAAAGCTCGATGCTCAAGTAAGAGGCATGGATGCCGCTCAGCGTAATATTAATGACGGTATAGCTACTTTAGATACAGCAGATACTTCACTAACTACAGTTTTAGATAACCTACAAAGAATCCGAGAAATAGTAGTAGAGGCTAATGGTGGAGGCCAGACTCCAGCAGAGTTAGACGCAGGACAGATAGAGATTAATAACTTAGTGCAAGAAATATCTGATTTAAGAACTACCACGGAATTTAATGGCAGAAGGCTTTTAGATGGTACTTTTAACCAAAATATTCAGAATGGTCCCAATAATGGTAATACTTACGCTCTAGATTTTTCCACGGCAGGCTGGAATAGAATGAACTTAGGTGTTACCAGTAGTACTACTATCGGTGATTTAGGCTACTATGCAGCAGCAGATACCAGCACTAAAGCACTTAATATGATTTCTGTATCTACTGGGGTAGCGAGTTTAGGTGGAGCTACGACAGGGGTAGCTGCTACAGATTTAGATAGATTAGATAGACTTATCAGAAATGCTTCTAGCATGCAGGCTTCTACTTCTGCACGTAGAAACCGTTTATCTTCAGATTATAATTTTCTTACTGACCAAAAATTTAACTATGAATCAGCCAAATCTAATGTAATGGATGCAGACATAGCTTTAGAATCGACTCGCCTTACTATAAATCAAGTTTTACAGCAATCAGCAGTATCTTTATTAGCTCAAGCAAATTCATCGCCGCAGCTAGCGTTAAGTTTAA
>DAISHM010000370.1:0-1643 GCA_036822535.1 Candidatus Caenarcanales bacterium | reverse complement strand
CCACTCCCTGGGTCATTAATGCGCCGTTAGGTGGGTAATTAGGGGAGGATTGGCAGAGCTGCTCTTGAAGAAAGCCTATTTGAGTTCAGAGCCGTTTATTTGAGAGTCGAATTCTCGCTGTATTTTTTTTGCTGTAACTCTAATTAAATCTTTATTTTGTTTATTTTCTCTAAAATCATCAATCAAATTTCTTTCTTTTAATTTTTGAAATAATTCTTTATGTAATTCATTATTCTCGAAATTATGCTTTTGTTCTGTTGTGAATAATTTCCTGTACTCATCACCCATCATTGAAATGAATTCTATTATTGATGATTGATCCACCAATAAGATAAATTCTGAATTTATTAATCCTAGCTTCTGCTCAGGAAGGAATTTAGGGGATTCTAATAGGATTTTTAAGAGTTTAAGTTTATTCTCAGAATTAATCTCAGGAGATTTAAATAAAGCTTGAATGTCATCATCACTGATATTTAAGCCGCCAAACTCATTCAAGAATACTTCGATATTCCTCACTATCAGCTTTATCTCTAAATCAGGGTATCTATCTTTTAACAAGGTAATGTTTTTATTCGTCAAGCCCAGCTTCTGAAGATCAATCAGGTAGCTCATTCGTTCTGAACTAATACCATCAAGGAGATTTTCAAAATCCTTGTATATATATGGAATACTATGTATTAAAGCTTTAATACTCTCTAACTTGAGCTCCACACAAAGAAGCAACGTTTTAATAAATTCATCAATAAACTTTTCTTCTCTATCTTTATTTGAATCTAGCTTCTCTTTAGAGAGGTCTGTGTAATTTAACTCTTTATTTAAAAAATCTATTAAGGCATTATCAAAACGCTTCTCATCACCTTCTAATATCTCATAATATTTATAAATATTTTCCCAAGATGCTGTAACTCTATTATGCGTAAGAATATCTCGCCATAGTTCTTGATCAGTCACTTTAGAAATATCATTAATGCGAGTCTCTTGCTTTTTCATTATTTCAACTTTTAAATCTTTTTCTAAATCAGACTTGTTTAAAAGGTCTATTAGAGACTCTTTTGATTCCTCTTTATTATCAGGAAGTTTTAATAAAACCTCTTTTACATATTCATTGATATTTTCAGTGATGTAATTAATAAGTTCTTTGCACTTCGAGTTAGAAATGATTGTGTAATTTTGTCGTTCTAGCATTATTATTTCACTTACTTCGCTCATCTAGATTCCTTTCCATATTTAGCAAGTATTAGTTTAATGTTTTCAAAGTTGATTTTATATAAATTATTTTGGTAAACAAAATCAAATAAGTCATCTGTAGTACCTTTCGCTTCTATTAATTTAATAAATTGGATATTAAGCTTTTTAAGCAGACTTTTGATCTTTTCAGTATCTTCAATATCACTGATTAATTGAAAAGAGCTTGCGATACTATCAGAGAAACTACTATCATGATTAGCCAGTTTATAGATATCTTCTGAGTCTGCATGTTGAAGGATTAGTTTGAGATAACGATTTTTCTCTTCTGTTGTGTAAGAAGCTTTTTCTATACTCTGCCAGATTGCCAAAGATGTTTTACATAGTGCTTGGATAAAGGTTTTAAGATGCTTGTCTCGTTTAATGTAGCCTTCCATAAACTCTAGAGATCTTTTCGT
>DAISHM010000369.1:0-1644 GCA_036822535.1 Candidatus Caenarcanales bacterium | reverse complement strand
GCGTTGAAAGCATTCTAATACTTTATTTTTTTAATCATCTCTAGAATTTTTTCTGTCCCAGACATCTAAAGCTTCGTAGACTTGCTCTCCTACTCTAAATACTGGATTTAATGAGCTTAAAGTATCTTGCGGGATTAAAGCTATTTCTTTACCACGTAGCTTTCTTGGATAGTCTGGATAAAGACTCTCACCTTTGTAAATCAATTCCCCATTAATTTTTGCACTATTAGGTAAAAGTCCTATAATTGCAGAAGCTGTCAGAGACTTACCACTACCACTTTCTCCCACTAATGCCATGATTTCTCCAGCTTTAATATCAAAGCTACTATCTTTCACCGCAGTGAAATCAGTCTCAGGGAAATAGATATTTAAATTTTTAATTTCTAAAATTTTATCAGTCATCTTACTTATAATCTAATGTCTTATATTTTACAGTTTAAAATAGTATTTAGGTAATTATCTCCGTTCTTATCTAAGACTTCTAATGTTAAAGCTATTTAAAACACTCTCTATATGCTGCTTTTTGATTATTTATCTTCTAAATTCTAGTACTCACAGAGCTAGGGCTACGACTAAAGTAAATCCTCCTGTCGCCAGCCAGCTTAGAATAAATAATATAATTAAAGCCTATGAAGAATTTTGCTTTAGAAAACTCTTTATTGAAGCTGATCCTAACGATAAATATTTTAGTGATTTAAAAAAAGATATTTTAGAATACTGTAGATTAAAAGAAATATATCTTACGGCAGAAGAATTAGGTGCTGCTAAAGCAGAGGAAATGCTGTTTAAAAAGTACTTTAATACAGAAATTAAACCACGTCTAATTAATGATTATAAAAAAAGGGTAGCTTTAATACATAAAGCAAGCAAACTCAATCTAGCTGTGAGTCCCAGACTGATCTCAGAAAAATTATCTGATTACGATGATATATTTTATGGACGTGAAAATTTTCTTCAAGCCTTAAACGAATACGAAATAGATATTAATGATCTTTTAGTCTACATAAAATCAGACTTAGTAAAAGAAGCTGTAGCAGAAAGGCTTTTCGAGGAAAGATATAAATCAGATCCAGAGTTCCAGAAGAAAGTAGATGCTAAATTAAAAGAGGAATACCTTAACTTAAAGAAAAATCAAATTTCTACTGCGACTAACTACTATTTCAGACAGTTTTATATAGATAAAAATTCAGAAACGGCTAAAGAAAAGATCACTTATCTAAGAAAAATACTATTACGGGAACCTAATTATAGGGTGGCTAAAGATCTTTTTAAAGATCTAGTAGTCTTCGATATGGTAATCCCAGTGAATAGCTTAGGTGATTTTTACGCTAAAAACATTAGTGATGGCGTAATGCGCCTAAGAAAACCTTTACAGATAACTAATGTAATCAGTTCTGAATATGGATATCATATTTTACAATTAAAGAAAATCGAATCAGATAGCCAGAAAAGCTTCAATGACTTATACCCACAGCTTTTCACTAATGTAAAGACCCGCTACTTAAGTCTAATACAGGATGAGCTACTATGAAATATTTAAGCTCCCTGATACTTGTAATCATTTATCTAATTGGTTTTATAGGTCTGCATTCTAGCTATCAGCCTTATTTTTTAAAACTAACTTCTTTGAATTTAATCATCTCA
>DAISHM010000368.1:0-1662 GCA_036822535.1 Candidatus Caenarcanales bacterium | reverse complement strand
ATAAATATATTTCTGAACCCATCGTCTAGTGGACTAGGACTTTAGGCTTTCATCCTAATAACATGGATTAGAAAGCACTTGGGGGTACCAAATTTTTGTTTGCTTGAGATTGAGCTGGCTTATATTAATAAATCCCTTTCCTAAGCTAATGATTTGATTAAGAAAACGCAGAAATTCGAGTTCCGCTACACGCCTAAATTATCGATTAATCTAACTCCATGAAACTTAGCTGCTACTAATATTCTATTCCAGTGCCGTTCTAGATACTCTACTGTAAAATCAGCATCACTAAGCTCTTTCTCTATCTCTTTTAAGATCTGATTTTCACGCTCTGGAGCTTTTAGATACTCAGTCTTAAACTTATTTAAAGCTAAGAATAATTTACTTGCCTTCTCTCTTTCACTCTCACTGAGGTATTGATTGCGTGAACTCATCGCAAGACCATTAGCTTCTCTGTAAGTTTTAGCAGGAATGATCTTTACTTTAAGATTTAGACTAGAACTCATATCTTCAATAATTTTTAACTGCTGGAAATCTTTTTCACCAAAGATCGCATAATCTGGTTTTATTAATTCAAAAAAATAATTTACTATACTCACCACACCATCAAAATGATTAGGTCTGAATTTACCACATAGTATATTACTTAATTCTGGATTAGCTTTCAATTTTTTAATACCTTCTAAATCCTCACGGCTAAACTCGGGACAGAAAACATAATCTACTTTTTTTTCTTTAAGCATAGTTAAATCTTGATCAAGCGTACGTGGATATTTATCGAAATCTTCATTAGGCCCGAATTGTAGAGGGTTTACGAAAATACTTACTATAACTCTTTCTGAAAGCTCTTTAGCTTTAGCTACTAAAGAAAGATGCCCTGAGTGTAAGGCTCCCATAGTAGGAACATAGGCTAGACCGCTAAGAAGCTCTCTATCTAAATCACTAAGAGTCTTTAAAATTTTCATTTAACGCTCACTCTTACTAGCTAAGCTATTCCACGCAGTTACCGCAAGTGGGTGTATCATTCGCCCAGCTTTTATAGTCTCTTCAATTTTCACTTGCATACCGTATTTGAGTGCTTTATCTAAATCATGTTCTTTGAAAACTAGTTTTCTAATATGTTCTAAATCGGGATCTGTGTCTTTCGCATCACGGCGTGGTTCTATCATATCTGCAATGAAAATAATTTTAGACGCTAAAGTCATATTTACCCCAGCGAAAGTGTGTTCTTTAATCGCTGTGAGTATCACCGTATCATGGATGTCTAATTCTTCTTCTGCTAAAATCGCTCCATTACGAGAGTGTAATAAATTAGGCTTCTCTAAATCAGCAGGATATACATCTAGACCGTAGAATTTAGCTAAATGGATTTACTCATTATTATCTATTTCTTTAGCATAATCGTGTAAGAGTGCAGCGATTTCAATCTTTTTTAAGTAAGCTGCGTTTAATACTGCTTTCTCTGAATGTAGAAGATGTAAACCCGCTTCTTCTAAGCTCTTCGCTATTTCTAATGCAGTATCTCTGACTGAAAGGGTATGTTTGAAACGATGTTCAGAGAGGCGTTTCTCAAGATTTTTTATTAAAGTATCTTTTTTTATGTTCAGCTCTTCACTAATAATAGACTACGCTTAGGGTGTATTAATAAATTTGCTAGTAGCA
>DAISHM010000367.1:0-1667 GCA_036822535.1 Candidatus Caenarcanales bacterium | reverse complement strand
ATTTTCTATCAAAAATAGATCCATTATTTAATGCATCTTTCAAAGCTTCAAGTCCAGAATCAGTAATACGAAAAACAGCCTTTCTTTCCGTTAATTCTATATATTCAGCTTTAGTTAAGTAAGTAAAAGCCCAACCAACTCTATTCTCAAACATAGAACCACCAGAAGCTAATTTCTCCTGTCGATCTTCTTCTGTCAAATTAAGTCTGAGGCTTAATTTTTCTGAAGCCCCTCTTCGAGTAAGCTCTTCTTCTTTCATTAACTTTAACAGAGGATGAATTAATTCATTGTACGAAGGGATCATAAAACCAAGCTCATATACTTATATTTAATAATAAAAACTGGGGCAACCGACGGGATTTGAACCCGCGAATACCGGAACCACAACCCGGGGCCTTAACCACTTGGCGACGATTGCCATGAAATGCAAAGAATAATAATAACACATCTAAACTAGTCTAGAAATTTCTTCAATTACAGTGTCGAGTTCATAAGGTTTTGGGATATATACTGTAGCTCCAGCATCTAGAAAATTGCGATAACCTGGTATATTGCTCGCTACTATGATGTCTAGATCCCAGTCAGCAACTGCTTTTAGCTCTTGTGATAGATTGGTGAATTGTGGTATGCCTATCTTCGCAGCTTCGATTAATAAAACCCTAGGTTTAAATTCTTTCACTGACTGTATAATCTTATCTTTAGATATATAAGGCTCGAAACCATCCAGTCTGAGACGGTCTTCCAGTAATTCTGCAAAGTCTGCATCATCTTCTATGATTAAAACCCTTTTATTAATTAGCTTTTGAGCTTTATTGTGTTTATTTACTATAGCTTGCTCGACTACATCAGAGCCAGACAAGAATTTACGATCATAGCTAGTACAGCTAGAAATATTTAGCGACATCAAATTCTCTTTACGCCTGACTTTATGCGGGGCTGAATAGATAATATAGCTATTCTCGAAGTCTGATTTATTATAGACTTTCTCGAGAATGCTAGTAAAACGCTCATCTAGGCAAGATTTTATCGGTACTAAATCTGGAATAGAGCCTAGGACTAGAAAGTTATCTTTGCCGAGGTGACCTGTAAATAAATTTTTACCTTGGGTGAGTTCAGCTAGCAGAGCTGCTGTCAGCTTAATTAATTCATCAGTATTTTTTACTCCATACATATAACTGTACTGATCTAGGTTATTTGTAGTGATATGTAACATCTCCCAGTCTTTTAGGTCACTGAGACAGTATTCTAGGACTTCGTAAGTCCTGTTAATGCCTGGTAGTTTAGTGAGCTGGTTTTTCTCGTGTATACTCTTACGTCTCAGTAATGAAAAGCATTTTAGAAATATCTCTTTAATCTTAAAGCTGTCAGGGATGAAATCATCAAAACCTTCCTGAATATAGCTGAAATAGTCTTTATCAGTGCTTTTTGTATCTACTAAAATTATTTTATATGGGTCATTATTAGATCTTTGGTTCTCTGTAATGGTTTTAAAATCAAAACCCTTAGCGTACATATTTTCACTTACTATAATGATCTCTGGGCGATAATCATAGAGAATATACTGTAAATCATCTAAGCTGGAACATTCTTTCAGAGAGATATCATTCTTTTCACACTCTAAAAGATAGTCTGGATTATCGATTAAATGTAAGCTGGATTTTGCATCT
>DAISHM010000366.1:0-1673 GCA_036822535.1 Candidatus Caenarcanales bacterium | reverse complement strand
ACATTTAAGCTTACATCTGAAAGCAGGTGATATTGTGCTATTTGATGAAATTTCATGTATGGTTTCTAAGTATAAGACCTTCATTCCTAAGCTAAAAGCCTGGTGTTATAAGCAGAGTTTACATATAATGCTGGTATTTTGTGGTTCTGTATCTACTTGGATTGAGGAAAACATCCTAAAAAGTACAGCATTCTTTGGGCGTATTAATCTTACTATAAGCTTAGATCCATTATCTATAACGGAAAGCGCTGAGTTTTTAAGAAAATTAGGGCTAAAACTCTCTCACTATGAGACCTATAGCTTATTAAGTATTTTAGGGGGAGTGCCTTGGTATTTAGAACAGTGTAGATCTGAACTCAGTGCTGCTGAAAACATCAAACAGCTTGCCTTTGAGAAGAATGGATTATTAGTCACTGAATTTGACCGTATTTTTCACGATTTATTTGATACGAAGGGGACTGTTTATAAAAAGATTTTAGACAGCTTAAAAGATGGTGCTAGGACTTTATCTGAGATCAGACACAGTATTAAATTTGCTCATAGTGGGACTCTCAGTGAGATGATGGAGCATTTAATTATTGCAGGTTTCATAAGTAAGCAACCTCTATGGTCTTTCAAAACAGCTAAGCCCTCAAAGCAAAGCCTATACAGAATTTCAGATCCTTACATGAGATTCTATTTAAAAATTATCGCTGCTAATCTAGAAGCTATTTCTCTTGGTGAATTTAATGAAATCCCGATTTCTAGCATAAGTGGATTTGATGTACATATGGGATTGCAGCTTGAATTTTTGCTTTTACAAAATCGCTCTTTGATAGTTAAAGAACTTGGCATATCACCATTAGATATTATCAGAAGTGGCTCATATAGACAGATGAAAACCTCTAGCCAAGAGGCTTGTCAAATAGATTATCTGATACAAACCAAAACCAATAGCTTATTTATTTGTGAGTTTAAATTCAAAAAGCGTGAAATTAACAGTGAGATAATTAGTGAAATGCAAGAGAAAATATCTAAGCTAAAAGCTCCGAGGGGCTATTCTAAGGTAGCAGTTTTATTTCATTTAAGCGGGGGCTCTGATTCTGTCACTCTAAGCCCTTATCTTTATCGGATTGTGGATATTGGAGATTTTTTGAGTGAGGGGTAATGGGTTATTTCTAATCTCAGGTCACTATCTTCAAGAAATCCTGGCAGCAGACTATAGCTTTTACACATAGATCAACAGCGAGCTCTGTCTGAATATCTTCACATTTTTCATAATCAAAATTAATACCAAGAGCAAGCTGTAAATTAGATTTTTTTGAACAGAATATTTCATAAGATACGTTTAACCATTCGGGTTGGGTCTTGATTTCTGGACTAGTAAAGCTTTCAGTATCGTCAAAAGCAGTTCTCATATCAAAAACCAATAAAGCATCTCTGAAAGAAGTTTTTTGCCCCTTAAAATGTCTTTGAGTAAGCTCTATTTGAGGGGAGATTCCACTCATCCCTTTAAAACATTGATTTGTATTTATGATTATAGATTTGATATGTTTACGAAAACCTTCTAAACCCAATGCTTCAATTTTTTTTATAACCTTAGTCTCTACCCCATTAGGAATCACCAGATTAACCACCATAACTACATCTCTTAATGAAATAGTAAAATGAGGACTATTTGTAAAAGACTGTTT
>DAISHM010000365.1:0-1677 GCA_036822535.1 Candidatus Caenarcanales bacterium | reverse complement strand
GAGAAAGTTCCTTAAAGGTATTAGCAGTACCTAACATAGCTTCTAGATTCTTAGGATCTTTAGTAACCGCAGTCTGGTACTCAGCTAGAGCATCAAAATGGTTCTGAGTATCTTTTAATAATTTCGCTAATTTTAATCTAGATTTCTGAGTATTATCGAAGGCTATCGCTAATCTTAACTGCTCAATAGCGTCCTGAGTACGCCCTTCGGAAATCAGAAGATCTGCATAATTCTGTCTAAGGGCTAAATCAGCAGGTTTTTCTTTTAAAGCTACTTCTAAAATGGCTTCTGCTTCTTTTAATTTATCCTGATCCATTTTTACTTCTAATAAATTTTTATAAAGATCATCAACTTTTTTAAATTTAGCTAAATTAGCTTTATCTGCATAAATGACTTCTAGATTGGCTTCTGAAGACTTTAGATCACCTTTCTGCTTTTGAGCCATCGCTAAATTATAGTGAACATCATTTTTTAGTAGAGGATCTAATTTCTGGGAACTAGCTAAGATCTCATTATAGTGAGTTATCGCAGCGTCATATTTCTGCATCTGCTGTTCAGAACTCGCTAAAAGAAATAAAGATTCAGTATCGTTAGGTTTAAGATCTAATAATTTCTGTAAGTGAGTAGCTGCTAAAGGAAAATTTTTCTTTTCATAGTAAAGCCTCGCTACATTATAAAGAGTTTTAGTATCCTCTGGATTCTTCTCTAAAGCTTTATTATAGTTTGATATCGCCTCATCAAAATTTCCATCCTGCTGCTGAATATAAGCAGCCATACTAAAGTCCTCTACATATAAATAAGCATCTATAGCCTTCTGTCTATCATTATTTAGATAAAAGACCTTAGCTAAGGCCTTGTGCCAGACATCTTCATTTTTTAATTTAATTGCGTTTTGATAATTTTTAATCGCTTCATCATAATTACCGAATTTAGATTCAATAAAAGCTAAATCTGCATAAATATGTGGGACATTTGGGTCTATCTCTGCTGCTTTCTTATAACTATCTCTAGCATTTTCTAACTGATTTAAAGCTAACCATGAATCTGCGATATTTTTCTGTACTGCATAGTTACTCTCTTCGTATTTTAAAACATAATTATATTGCTCTATAGCTGCTAAATAATTATCTGTAGACTGCAAAGATGCTGCTAGATAGCTTCTCGCTCTAAGATGATCTGGATAAGCGAGTATAATACGGTTAAATAACTCTATAGCCTCTTTAAAATTCTTCTGCTCATAGCTATAAAGAGCCAGATCAAAGGTAATTAAAACATTATCAGGCTCTAAAGTGGAGGCACGCTTAAAATAAGTAAAAGCTTTTTCAGTCTCATTCAAATTTTTATAAGCCTGAGCTAAAAGTAAATTAATCATCGCATCGCTAGGAGAAAATTCTAAAGCTCTAGTAAAATAAGAAACCGCTCTACGAGAGTTTTCTGCTTGCTCCGTATTAGAGCTACTAGGTTTATTTAAATAAATTAAACCTAACTTAGTTAAGAGTGAACTATCCGTCTTATCAAATTCATACGCCTGAGCAAATTTACGAATAGCAGTATTAAAATCGCCAGCCTTCTCAGCCTTTACTGCCTGACTGTAATACAAATCGAATCTTTCTTCTCTCGTTACCGCATGGCTAGAGAGTCCAAAAAGCATAATAAAAGTTATTATTAGTAATTGCA
>DAISHM010000364.1:0-1677 GCA_036822535.1 Candidatus Caenarcanales bacterium | reverse complement strand
GCTTTACTTGCATCGCATGGACTAAATATAAAAACCATTAGCCCAGATTTAGTTGAGGAATCTATAAAAAAAGAATTTCTAGGAAAGATTTCCCCAGCTGAGCTTGCGATGAAATTAGCTCAGGCTAAAGGGGCTTTAGCTTCATCAGAAATGCCAAACGCCTTCTTTATTGCAGCAGATCAAGTCTGTGAACTAGATGGAGAGATATTTGATAAACCTCTTACTCGGGAAAATGCTATAAATCATTTATCTAAGCTAAGAAATAAGACACATATACAAAACTGTGCGACGGTTATCTATCATAAAAATGCTTGTATCTGGCAATTTAATGGCCAAGCTTATTTAACTATGAGAAATCTTAAGGATGAGGAAGTAGAGTCTTATATTGACTTGGAGCGGCCGTTTCATTCAGCTGGTAGTTACATGTTTGAAAAACACGGAAAGCATTTATTTTCAGAAGTAATTGGTGATCATGATGTAATCTTAGGCTTACCAATAGTAAAGCTCGTAAATCAACTTTACGAGCTTGCTTTAGTGGGACTTTTACCAAAGATAGAAGCTTCTGCTTCTAAATAGTATTCCTTTAAACGATTTTTTCTAAATCTATATTTATCAATGAATATATATATTTAATATAGGTTTCATCTACACTATTTACTAAACCGTCATCATTGATATCTAAGCGTCTAAAGTATTTATTAGTTTGGCGTAACTTTTCGTTAAAACGTAATACCTCAGCCTTTCCTACCCTACCATTTAAATTTATATCTACTGCATTTATGGCTTTTAAAACTTGAGCTACAGTCTCATTTTTAAAATCTATATCATGAAAGATTTTAGTACTAATCTTATTTGCAAATTTTTTGTTTCTTGAAGATCTACTATTAAAAATCATTTCAATAATTCTCTTAAGATCTAAATTTTCATTAGCCTCATTAGAAAATGACTCTGCTAAGACTAATGCTTTAAGTGCATTCACTCTGCCGTGTGCAACATGCTTATCTGTGTTAATTGCCTCACTAGAATTTTTAATAATTTCTCTTACCTGTTCTGGACTAAGGCTGCGATTTTTACTTAAAATCAGGGCAGCTAAGCCTGCTACGTGTGGTGTAGCCATAGAAGTACCACTTAGTAGCCAGACTCCATGATCGGCACTGACATTTTTTACGAAGTTCATCGGTAAATTTTGAGCGAGGTAGCTGTTATTGTTCATAGTCGAAGGAATTTGGCTACCAGGAGCTGAGACATCGACACTATCTCCGTAGTTAGAGAAACTTGCTATTCTGTCTGTGCTGTCAGTCGCTGCTACAGAAAGTACGGTTTCATAACTCGCTGGATATACTGGCTGATAGTCATTATTAGAATTGCTATTACCAGCAGCTGCGATTACTACCACTCCTAGAGAATCCGCGAGGCGATAGGTGTCCTCTTCTAGCTTAGAGTAATAACTGCCCCCTATTGAAGCATTGATAACTTTTGCGCCATCAATAATCGAAGAGCGAATACCCCTCAGTAATTCACTTACAGAGGTAAAACGACCTTGGTTATCGAAAATCTTTATCGCAATTAACTGGGCTTCAGAGGCGACTCCATTGAAATCCTCATTAGTAGGGTCTTTTGCGTCAATAATCCCTGCTACATGACTACCATGCCCGAAACCATCATCTGGTGAGCTTA
>DAISHM010000363.1:0-1680 GCA_036822535.1 Candidatus Caenarcanales bacterium | reverse complement strand
ATATATAGTAAAAAATAATGAACCGCTAATTAACCATAATACGAGAAAAGGAATTTTAATATCATCTGATATTTTCAATTCAAGAAATATAATCCAGGAAAGTGATTTAGCTAAAGGATCAATAATTGAATTTATACTATTGTCGATTTGATTGAAATTCATTTTCAAGAATTTAATTTTTGGTGAATGGCTAGAATCTTTTAAAAATAAAAGCCTCCATAGAAGGAGGCTTTTATAGATTAGTGAATTTAAACTTTGTAAAGACTTAAATAAAGCCCTTAAATCAGTTTAGTAGACAGGTAAGTAACGGTTAATTTCCCACTGAGAGACATAAGATCTGTACTCTTGGTATTCCTTATGCTTAGTCTCTAGGAAATGTTCAAAAATATGATCACCTAAAGCCGATCTAACTATCGCAGAACCTGCCATACACTTAATCGCTTCATTTAAATCTCCTGGAAGAGCATTAATATTACGATCTGTAAGTGTCTCCATCTCTAGCTTATAGATATTATCGTTAACTTCAGCTGGTGGCTCTATTTTATTCTTAACCCCATCTAAGCCAGCCTCTAAAAGAACTGCGAAAGCTAAATATGGATTAGTACTAGGATCTGGACAACGCAACTCCACTCTAGTACCCACTCCTCTAGTTGCAGGGATTCTGATCAATGCACTACGATTGAGTTTAGACCATGCTATATAGACTGGAGCTTCATAGCCAGGCACTATTCTCTTATAGCTATTTACAAGTGGATTAGTTACCGCAGTAAATTCTTTAACGTGCTTCAATAAACCACCAATAAAATATCTCATAGTATCAGAGATACCATCTGCTTTAGACTCATCATAGAAAGCGTTTTTACCATCTTTAAAAAGTGACATGTTACAGTGCATACCACTACCATTAACGCCAGCTATAGGCTTAGGCATAAATGTCGCAAAAAGACCATAGCTATTAGCGATAGCCTTAGTCGCCCATTTAAAAGTAAGTACATTATCTGCTGTCTCTAAAGCCTCAGCATATTTAAAATCGATTTCGTGCTGTGAAGGTGCTACTTCATGGTGACTAGCTTCTACCTCGAAGCCCATTTCTTCTAGACATTCGATAATAGACCTTCTAACATCTGAACCTTGGTCTAGTGGCTCTACCTCGAAGTAACCAGCTTTATCTACGATTTTAGTAGTAGGTAAACCCTCTTCATCTGTATCAAATAAAAAGAACTCGCATTCTGGTCCTAAGTTAAAGCTATAACCAAGATCAGCAGCTTGTTTTAGAACTCTCTTTAAATTATTACGCGGACAGCCCATAAACGGCGTACCATCTGGATTATAAATATCACAAATAATTCTTGCTACTGCATCTTCTTGCGGTCTCCATGGCAGGATTTGGAAAGTACTAATATCTGGATTAAAATACATATCCGAAGTTTCTATAGTTCTGAAACCTCTTATAGATGAACCATCTAGCATCATCTTATTGTCTAAAACTTTCTCAATTTGACCGATAGGAACAGATATATTCTTTACAGTACCGTGAATATCACAAAACTGAAGGCGGATAAATTTCACATCATTTGCCTTGGCCAACTTAATTACATCTTCTCTAGTTTTAGGTTTTTCTCTCATGAGGCAAAATCTTATCAATTTGTATAAATTTAAAAAAGGTATTGACGAATGTTA
>DAISHM010000362.1:0-1706 GCA_036822535.1 Candidatus Caenarcanales bacterium | reverse complement strand
AAAGTAAATTACTTTATTGATAATATTGGCTTAGGATCTTTTAAGAGCATTTTTAATGAAACTTTTAAAGAGCATAGTAAAGATTTCTCTATGCATAATTACGCAAATCAAGCTATAGGTCATGTACTTTATGCCACTAGTAAAGCTGGAGAGAGACTGCATGCACAACCAATTCAAGAAGGGGAGCCGCCTTTAGTATTAGTACATAATGGGAACCTACCAGATACCACTAATTTAAAGAATTTCCTACTGGATAAAGGAATTCCAGCTAATATAATTAATGATTCTAACGATTCTGAATTAATGGCGAAGACCATAGCTCAATTTCAGAAGGAAATTATTAAAGAAAGAGCTGAGGCTAATGGTAGCTATAAAGCTAATGGTGAGAGCGTTTTAGCTGAAGCTATAAAAAAAGCAGCACCAATGTTTAAGGGAGCCTACTCATTAATTATTATGAATCAGGATGAAATGATAGCCCTGAGAGACCCGCAGGGAATCAGACCCTTTTCACTCGGAGTCTTAGATAAGAATGCTGGTCTAGTATTTAGTTCTGAGGATAGTACTTTTCCTAAAATCGGCGCCAAACCAATCAGGGACATTCAGCCAGGTGAGATGATTAGAATTAATCAAAAGACTGAGATTAGTAAACTGAAGAATACACAGGAGCTTATCTTTAGATCATACGAAATTAAGCCACACATAGATGCCTTTGAATTCGTCTATTTCGCTCGCCCAGACAGTACTATAGCTGATGTGCCCGTCTATGAAGCACGTACTAAAATGGGTAGCGAAGCCGCTAAAGAGTTTATTAAAGAACATGGAGCGAATTTAAACCCAGAGAATACTGTCGTAGTACCAGTTTATGAAAGTGGTAAACATGCAGCTCATAGTTTCGCTGCCCAATTAAAACTGCCAGTGGTAGCAGGTTTAATGAAAAATTTCAGTCGCAGAACCTTTATAGATGGAGGGGCTGGCATAGATGATAAATTCAGCGTAATTAAAGAAGCGGTAAAAGGAAAAGATTTATTAGTAATAGATGATTCTATAGTCAGAGGAAATACTAGTAAAAATATTATTACTAAGCTCAAAGAAGCTGGGGCTAAGTCAGTAAGCTTAATAAGCACCGCTCCACCAGTAGTTTACCCAGATTTCTATGGTATAGATACGCCAGAACAGGATAAATTAATTGCGGCAAAAGCCAAGAAAGCTAATCCAGATGCCAGCCCGAAAGAATTAAATCAGATTATCGCTAAAGATTTAGGTGCAGATTCAGTATTTTACTTATCCCTAGATGGTTTGGTGAAATCTATAGGTATAGAGAAGAATAAATTAAATTTAGCTGCGTTCAATGGGGAGTATCCAGTTGAGCTTGGCAAGAGGGCTAATGGCGTGAAACAGTATGCTGGGGCTGTGGGTTAGGAAGCTTTTAGAATATTTACAGAGAAAACCTCATCATGATTGAGTACCTTGACTCCTTTGAAACTCAGCTTTTCTAAAGATGGACAAATTAAATGAGTGCGGAATTGCGTGTCAACGAGTTCTCTAAATTTAATTTGATTGTTTACATCTGCTAGGCTGGGGGTCATCGTAGTTTTAATTTCGATTGCTAAAGGATTCAATGGATCATCTATGATTAAATCTATCTCTAGACCACTATTTTCACGAAATTAATAAATGTTTTTTTTTATCTGGATTTATTAAAATAT
>DAISHM010000361.1:0-1711 GCA_036822535.1 Candidatus Caenarcanales bacterium | reverse complement strand
GGGTAAAACCACAACCATTGCTGCAAAATTAGATAAAATAAAATATGAAAGAAGTGAGCACATTGTAACTGTTGAAGACCCTATTGAATTTTTGTTTGAATCTAAAATAAGTTTTATTCATGTTAGGCGAGAATTATATAAAAGAGCAGATGAATTAGCTAATCTAGCTTTATGCTAACCTTTATATTTATAATTCATGCCTGCTGTGGAAGTACATAGTTTCGTAAAAAATATTATGCACGAGTCAAGTTTCCCTCTCTTGCTCGGGCCTTGTGTTATAGAATCTCGTGATAATGTAATGCGCATAGCAGAAGAATTGCGAATTATAATTGATGAAATTAATGCCGAGGGCTATGCTACTGGCATAGTGCCAGTATTTAAAGCTTCTTTCGATAAAGCGAATCGTACCTCTTTTAGTGGCTTTAGAGGACCCGGGCTAGATAAGGGCTTAGAGATTTTAGCTGAGGTGAAAAAAACTTTTTCTTTTCCTCTAGTCTCTGATATTCACGAAGTTTACCAAGCTAAGATAGCTGCTGAGGTTTTAGATATTTTACAAATACCTGCTTTCCTTTGCAGGCAGACTGATTTAATTCATGCAGTAGCCTCTACTGGAAAGGTTTTGAATATTAAGAAAGGACAGTTTATGTCTCCGCCTGAAGTTAAGAATATTTTTGATAAGTGTAAAGAAGTTTCTAATCTAAATGTCTTTATCTGTGAGCGTGGTAATTCATTTGGTTATAATAATCTAGTCGTAGACATGCGTATGTTTGAGCAGGTAAAGCAGCTAGGCATTAGGACTATATTTGATGCGACTCATTCATGCCAATTACCAGGGGCTGGTGGCGATAAATCTTTAGGTAACTCACATTATGCACCGATATTAGCTCGTGCTGCGGTAGCAGCTGGTGCTACAGGAATTTTTGCTGAGACTCACTTTGATCCAGAATCAGCGCTATCAGATGGTCCTAATATGGTTCCTCATTCTAAATTGAAAGATATGCTAATTTATGTTTTGAAGATAAGAAGTTTAGTGTATGCCCACGCCTGAAAGACTAGAAAAAGTTACTAGAGCTGTAAATGAAAGACGTAAAGGAATTATTCTTTTAGAAGATATTCATGATAAACACAATGTAGAAGCAGTGTTTAGAAGCTGTGATGCTTTCGGCATTCAGATGATTTATATAATCTTCGATAAAGAAAGACCTTTTGATCCTCGCTTAGTAGGTAGAAACAGCTCATCATCGGCTAATAAATGGATAGATTTTAAAATTTTTACTAAAACTGAAGATGCTTATGCTGAGCTAAAAGCAGAGGGTTATAAAATTTATGCGACGGCATTAAGTTCTAATGCAGAATCTATTTATGATGCTGATTTGATTAGTTCTGATAAAGTGGCATTCGCTTTAGGAAATGAAAACCGTGGATTAAGTGAATATGCTGTGAAAGCTGCTGACCACTGTATAATTATTCCGATGTTAGGAATGATACAGAGCTTAAATCTTTCTGTGACTGCGTCTATATGTATGTTTGAATTAAATAGGCAGCGATTAGCTTCTAAACGTCTTACAGATTTTCTTTTAGCTGAGCCAGAGAGGTCTTCTCTAATTCAGGATTTCCTTTCACGCTAATGAAGATATGATACTGTACCAGAATCTAGGCTCTTTTATATGTTTAGAAATCATTTGTTTAGTTTCAGAACCCTTTAAATATC
>DAISHM010000360.1:0-1721 GCA_036822535.1 Candidatus Caenarcanales bacterium | reverse complement strand
ACTCACCTTTAAAGAGATAGGTACTATTCTAGATATTTCTGAATCGAGGGCGAGTCAAATGCATCAAAAATCATTACAAAAACTCAGAGTTATAATGATAGATTTCGTTATTTGATAAAAAACGAACGAATATCATTAATCGTAGTTAAAGCCATAAGACTCAGTAAGAATATAAATCCTGCCTGTATCAAGGTTTCCTGAAGCTTTGCTGAAGGCTTTTTCTTGAATACAGCCTCATAAGCTAAAAAGACTAAGTGACCACCATCTAAAGCTGGTATCGGTAGAAGATTAATTACAGCTAGATTTAGATTTAAGAGAAAAGCAAACTCTAATATCATCCAGAGATTATTTTTAATATCTTCACTAATTAGCTGAACTATACCTACTATACCTTTAACATCACCGAGGCTCGCAGTCTCAAAGCTAATCTGCACGCCAAATACGCTAAGTACTTTAGCAATTAGAGAGGCAAAGATAGCGAAAACAGATAATATCATCATGAAAGTCGCTTCTATAGTGAATTTTAAGCTAGAGAATAAAGCTGAAAAGATATTAGTGGTTTTTACATACTGCTTTTCATAAGATAACTGTACGCCAATAACACCCTCTGAATGTACTTTAAAGCTTTTATTTTTATTAGCGACTGTAATTTCTATGTCTTGATCTTTGAGCTTTGCTATCTCAGACTGTAACTTAGTACCATCATTAATTTCTAAGCCGTTTACAGAGACTATCTTATCGCCAATTTCAAGACCTGCTAATTTAGCTGCTGAGTTATCATTCGTAAAGCCTTTAATAACTGTACTAGGAGTGATTTTAGGTAAGCCTACGCTCATAGACATGATTACAGCGATTAAAAAAGCAAAAATTATATTAAAAGTCACTCCAGCTACTGCTACTACGGCTCTAGGTAATACTGGAAATTTACGGAAAGGTTTTAAATCATCTACATCTTTTAAAGTCTCTTCGCTAGTCTCATCAGAGGTCTCTGGAATAGCGACAAAGCCACCAATCAAAAGAAAATAAAAACGAAAATGAGTACCCCATTTTTTACAGATTTCTATATAAGGACCGAATGGCATACCTATGCCAAATATGGGGGTTTGAAAACCATAAAATTTTGCAGCTAAAAAATGACCAAATTCATGAACTACTATCAGAAGGGTAATAATTAGTATGCTAATTAGGATAAATAAAAAATCCATTAAAACCTAGTTTATCATGCACTATATTTGAGAATTGTTCTAAAGAATTAAGAAAAAGAATAAGTCAAAATTTTTTCGAAAACCATTTCTGCTTTTATTTCAGCGAGAGTATTCGTCACTGCTTTTTTAAATTTGCGTTTATATGTCGCTTTTTGATTAAAAAGTTCATCATGACTGAGATAATCGAAACTATAAGGCCCAGAACGTCTTCCCGAGCTAGGACCATAAAGACCTAAGATTTTAGCCGTATCTGAAAAGTAGAGTACATCAGCAGCTAAATGTAGGGGGCCTGTATCCACACCTATGACTAGATCTGCATCTTTAAAAAATATCCTTAATCCAATTAGACCTTTATCTAGTATATTTGAGCATTTAAGGTAGGTATTAGGTAGAAGCTGTTCACTAATGCTCTCTATATATTTTCTCTCAGATGGAGTTCCTGTAAAGTAAAAGCGAGCATTCGGGAAATTTATAGAAAGCTTTTCTATAAGATCTACCCAGTGAGAAATTGGCCAA
>DAISHM010000359.1:0-1722 GCA_036822535.1 Candidatus Caenarcanales bacterium | reverse complement strand
TTTCAATAAAACCCGGAGCTATAGAATTACATCTAATATTAAACCTAGCCCACTCTTTAGCTACAGTACGAGTAATTCCATTAATACCAGCCTTCGCCGCAGCGTAATTAATCTGACCAGCATTTCCCTTTTCTCCAGAAGTCGAAGAAATATTAATAATAGACCTAGCTTTAGCTAAACCCTCATTCTTAGCGATATCACGCATAGCTGGTACGCTAGCCTGAATCATATTATAAGTACCCTTTAGATTAACGTCTATGACGAAGTTCCATTCATCCTCTGTCATCTTATGAATTACCGCATCCCTAGTGATACCTGCGATATTAGCTAAAACGTCTACTCCTACTGGAAATGCTTCTAAAGCAGTGCTAAAAACCTTTTTACAGTCAGCTTCTTTAGTAATATTAGCGACTTGATAAACTGCCTTAAAGCCTTTAGCAGAGAGCTCCGCCAAAACTTCTTTTAATGGTGCTTCATCGATATCGACTAAAACTAAATTCGCCCCATGCTCCGCATAAAGTAATGCTGTGGCCTTAGCGATACCTCGCCCAGCCCCAGTAACTACCGCAGTTTTTCCTTCAAGTAATTTCACCATATTTTTATCATACCCCTATAGAACAAGAAAATGTTAGTTAACAGCTTTTTTCAGTGAATCATTAATCATCTAGTTACTGATAGAATATTAGACGGGTAATATTTTATTGTTAGTATGGCTAAAGCAGATAAAAAAATTGTAGTAGTGGGCGGTGGTTTAGGTGGCTTAGCAGCTACTTTAAACGCTGTACAGAAGGGAGCTTCAGTAGATTTAGTTTCTATAGTTCCAGTGAAACGCTCTCACTCGGTATGTGCTCAAGGTGGTATTAATGCCGCTAAAAATATAAAAGGTGAAGGCGATAGTGTCGAGAAACACGCTTTTGATACTGTCTATGGCGGTGACTTCTTAGCAAATCAAGGCCCTATAGTTAAAATGTGCAAAGCTGCACCAGGAATTATAGATTTATTTGATAGGTTTGGGGTTATGTTCAATAGGACTCCAGAAGGTAATCTAGATTTTAGAAGATTTGGTGGAACCCTTTATCACAGGACTGCCTTCGCTGGAGCTACTACAGGTCAGCAGTTACTTTATGCTCTAGATGAGCAAGTCAGAAGATTTGAAGCTCAAGGTAAAGTTACTAAATACGAAGGCTGGGAAATGCTCTCAAATATACTCGATGATAACGGAGTATGCAGGGGTATAGTCGCTCAAAACCTAGATACTATGGAGCTCAGAGCTTTTAAAGCTAACGCTGTAATTATTGCCACTGGTGGACCAGGTAATGTATTTGGTAGGTCTACTAACAGTACTATCAACAATGGTATCGCAGCTTCTACTTCATTTAAGCAGGGGGTCAAATACGCTAACGGAGAATTTATTCAAGTACATCCTACTGCAATACCAGGCTCTGATAAAGATAGATTAATGTCAGAATCTGCTCGTGGAGAAGGTGGTAGAGTTTGGACTTGGAAGAATGGTGAAAAATGGTATTTCCTAGAAGAGAAATATCCTAAGTATGGAAATCTAGTTCCTAGAGATATAGCGACTAGAGAGATTTTTGATGTAGTTCATAAACAAGGTTTAGGAGTGAATGGTAAGCCTTTCGTATATTTAGATCTAACTCATAAATCACGAGATTAAGTTGACAAAAATCTAACAGAACCTTTATTAAGAAAATCGCTATAATA
>DAISHM010000358.1:0-1728 GCA_036822535.1 Candidatus Caenarcanales bacterium | reverse complement strand
AAAGCTTTTTTAAAATCCGTCTTAAGTAAGTTAGTTAATAAAGCCTGAAAGAAAAGATGTTTATAGGAATTAGTCGTATCACTAAACAATCTTGCAAAAGTAGATACATCCAATTTAGGAGCTGATGGTAAAGAATACACGATTTATAAACTAAAAATCTCCCTCAACTCACTATTCGACATCTCAGTAATCCAACTCTCAGAAGCAGATACACTCAAATCAGCTAATTCTTTCTTAGCTTTTAGTAGATCGTTAATCTTCTCCTCAAAAGTACCTATATTAATCAAACGATGTACCATAACATTTTTCTTCTGACCTATTCTAAAAACCCTATCAGTAGCTTGATTCTCTACCGCAGGATTCCACCAGAGATCATAATGAATTACATGATTGGCAGCAGTGAGATTTAGTCCAGTACCACCAGCTTTTAGTGAGATAATCATAATTTTTTTAGATGGATTACTCTGAAAATCTTCTACCATAGCATCTTTTTCTTTCAGGCTTAATGAACCATGATAGAAAGCCGCTTCTAGCCCTAATTCTGTCTTAATTAAAGCCTGTAATATTTCACCCATCTCATGATACTGAGTAAAGATTAAAGCCTTTTCTCTATTTAATAAAACATCATTTAAAATATCTAAAAGCTTAAGCGCTTTACCTGAAAGATTTACATCAGAATTCTTTTCTTTAGTAAAGTTACTAGGATGGTTACAGAGCTGCTTCAGGGAAGTAATTAATTTAAAGATCTGTCCTTTTCTCTCTATGCCTTCGCTAGACTCTATCTTAGCCATAGAAGCATCTAGGATACTTTGATAAAGAGTAGTTTGCTCTTTAGTTAAATATACGAATTGATCTTTAATAATTTTCTCTGGTAAATCCTGAATAATCGAAGTATCCGTTTTTAGCCTGCGTAAAAGGAAGGGGGATATAACTTTTTTTAGCTGTGAAATCTTCTCTGCATCTCGATACTTTTCTATAGGGATAGCATAGCTAAGAGTAAATTCTTTCAGGGAACGTAAATAACTAGGATTAACGAAATCAAATATACTCCACAATTCAGAAAGACTATTTTCTACTGGTGTACCACTCATAGCGACATAGTTTTCCGCTTTTAGCATTTTAATCGCTCTAGTCTGCTGAGCCTGATGATTTTTAATATTCTGTGCCTCGTCTATCACTAAAACATTCCACTCATGTTTAGTAAATTCAGTGATCTCTCGCCTTAAAAGACCATAAGAAGTAATAACTAAATCTTTATCCGTGAGATCTAGAGTTCTTTTATTACCATGATAAATACTAAGTTTTAAATCTGGAGCGAACCTAACTGTCTCTTTAAACAAATTCACAATAAGTGAAGTAGGACAAATCACTAAAGAGGCTTTTTTAGGTTTATTTTTAGCTGAAGCAATTTCACTATGAATTTTTAGAAGTAAGCTTATTACCTGTAAAGTTTTCCCTAAGCCCATATCATCGGCGAGACATGAACCAAAACCATTTTTATAATTAGCATAAAGCCATTTAAAACCCCTTTCTTGATAAGGTCTTAGCTCCGCTTTAAGATTTTCAGGTAAACTAACATCTTCTTTAGGAGCGGTAATCGCCTTCACCAGATTCTCTAAATTAGTACTTAATGAAAGCTTTACATCATTAACCTTCTCTGAGAGCAGATAATGGAGTGCATCTAATTCAGAATCAATTTTAGGTAAAGCTTCATTCGCTTTTAAAAGC
>DAISHM010000357.1:0-1744 GCA_036822535.1 Candidatus Caenarcanales bacterium | reverse complement strand
GACTTGCGAGAGCTTTCAATACTTATTTGCGGAATTTTAAAATTTATGGATGTTAAACTCTTTTTTATGACTGTAATTATCACCCGAGCTGAAGAAGATTCTAGTGAATTCATTAAAATACTTTTAGCGAAAGGAATTAGTGATTATTTTTGTTTTCCCTGTCTAAGTTTCTCTAAGCCAGAAGATGATTATCTAGCTTTAGATGAAGCGATTAGAGAGAATCATAAATTTGATTGGTTAGTATTTTTGAGTCGTAAAGCTGCTGAAAGCTTTTTCTCTAGACTCTTAGAGATAGGCGGACATTTTTTTCACTTAGCAGCTCATCTGAAAATTGCTGTAATTGGTTCTGGGACTAAAGATTTTATAGAAAATGAAATTAATTTTCCTGTGGACTTTATGCCAGAGTATTATAATTCAGATGCTTTTGCTAAAGAGTTTTTAGAAAAATGTACTGCAGATGAAAATTTTTTAGAGCCATTAAATCTCTTAATCCCAAGAACTAGTATTGCAAATAATGCATTATTGAAGACCTTAGAAGAATCGCAAAAAGTAAAAGTCAAGCAGGTTGAGGCATATACTACAGTAAAGCCAGAACTTTCATTAGAGCAGGTTTTGACTCTGAAGAGTATATTAGATAATCCTTTAAATAAAGAGGTGAAGCTTACCTTTACTAGCTCTCAGTGTTTTAAAAATTTTTTAGAAATTACCAGTCCTTATTTTAGTTTAGAGCAGTACCAAGACAAATTAACTATTTACTCCATAGGACCTAAAGTAACAGCTTCTTTGTTAGACTCTCTAGGAGCTGAGTTTAAGATTGTTCAAGCGGAGAAAGCAGTTTTAGAGTGTCTTTTGGATTAGATAGAATTGTGATTTTTTATCATTATTCTATTCTTAAATTCTTACAATTCCGTCTTCACAAACTTACTATTTAAAACTTTAAAAACCGCTAAGCGAGGCTTAGCAGGGTTTCCTTTTTCATTAAAGCTAATTTCACCACAGTAGCTAGGAGTTTTACTAGCTGAAATAATTTCTGAAAGTGGTTTTGATGATTTTTCAAATTCTTGTATTGAATTGATAAGAATATTAGCAGCATCATAGCTATATATAGAAAAAGAACTTAACTCTGAGCGAAATGATTCCCTGTAGAGCTTTTCAAATGACTTAAACTGTGGAGAATTTTCATCTAAATCACAGCCTATTATATAAGCCCCTTCTGCTCTTAAGCCAGCTAAATCTATAAAACGCTTACTGAAATTACCATCTGCACCAAAAAAGCTAATATTAGATTTATTATCTAAAGCTATATCTACTAACATTTGTGCAGCATCACCATATTCACCGATAAAAACTATGGTGTCTGGAATATTTTCTTTTAAATGCAGATGATATCTAGTATCACTAATATTAAAACTCTTGCTAGATATTTTTAAAGCTGAATTCTGCTTCAGTAAATGGTTTTCAATTAGGGTTGCTAAGTTCGAGCCATAAATAGTGCCGTTATGTAGAATAAGTATTTTTTCTTTTGGTGGATTTTTTAGTTTAGATATAGCAGAAGCTATTTTTTCAGCCTGAGTCTCGTCAATATTTATAGTCCTAAATACTTTTCCTTGAGCTTCTTTATTCTCTGTAAGCCATGGATGAGTAGAGCCTGGACTGATCTGAACTATATTATGGCTGCTATAAAGCTTAGAGGCTTCAATAGAGATCTGTGAATTCAGGTGCCCGATTACTCCTAATACTTTAT
>DAISHM010000356.1:0-1751 GCA_036822535.1 Candidatus Caenarcanales bacterium | reverse complement strand
AATTAAACCATATTGTCAATCAGAAAGATGTGCGTGCTGTGTTCTTTTTGGATAGGTCTGCTAGATTAGCGGCAGAAAGTCTTAAGGCTGTTAAGGATAGGTCACTGAATAAAGAAAGTGATTTAGTTATAGACTGTATTAATCCAGATTTTTTCATGAAGACGAATGCTTGTGTTGATAAAATGATTCAGAATAGCGTTTATTCTAGTTTTAATACAGGAGATGATTCTCCGCTGCGAAAACTTTTCTATAATCATGGTAATATTGGTGTGTTAAAAGAGCCAAAGAATGATTCTAATGAAAATGAATTAAATGAAAGGCTTAATCAGATTCTCTCTAGGGGGACTGCTTCTGAATTAGTGGCGTTCATTAAGAACGAATTAATAATTCGCTCTGACTCTGACATGCAAATATTAGCTACTTTGAAGTCTGACTTAGAAAAAAAAGGTCTTAAACCAGAGGATAAGATTGTTGTTTTTGACATTTGCTCTCATTCTGGTAATACTATGAATGCTGTGGTTGATGCCTTTATGGCCTTGGGTTATAAAAATTTAGAACCATTAGTGATGTACCCAGATCACAAAGGAAACCAAGGATCTACCAAGAATTTACTTAGATATCCAGAAGAAATCTTATGCTATCCATATGATAATCCTGCTAATGCAAGTAGGTATTTAAAAAAAGATCCTCAAAATATGCAAACGCGTATTGCCGATCCTTTTGACTTAACGGTTATGAAGCAAATTACCTATGATAATGTTACAAAGTTTTTAGATAGGCATAAATGATATTAGTATTTAACTTACTCACTCCCGAATCTCAGTCCCGCCAAATATACTAATCCCTGCCTGTAAAACCTCGTCTAGATAAGCTTCTCTATCACAGCAAGTATCAGCTTCGCCTGCATTGATTGCTGCTCTTTCATTTAATCGAAGATTCACTAAGCTGTGTGGAGTTTCACTTATACTAGAATCTAGTCCTAGTGACTCATTAAGCTTGGGTTTGGTTTCATTACTAATCTTAGGGGCTTCGTCAGTATTAGCAGGAAGCTTTTTTATTGATTGACTGATACCCTGATTCGCTTCGCTCAAGTTTCCAGAAGCTAGCTCTATTTGTATGGATTTTAGATTAGGGCTGCCAGAGGCTTTTAGAGCTTGTATGATTTCTTCAGCCTTAGCTTCTAGCTTGGTTTTTAGGAATTTAAATTTTTCAGGTATTTGAAATAGAGCTTTTTCGCCATCGCAGCTTATTAGGCTAGCTTTACTACTTATAAGCAGACCTTTGCTCGCAGGGCTAAGATGCTGAGTGAAAGTCTCCGATGGAGTTTCTGTGGCTTCAGGCTGTTTCGCTTCTATGTTTTTATGGGAGTCTTCAGGGGGGCTAATCTCAGCCTTCTCATTCTCCGCTTTATCATTATCTATTTCTAGTGTGCTCTGCTCCTCTTTTACCACTGGCTTTAAACTTGGAGCTGTATTATGATTGGCTTTTTGTATCTTTGGTATATTTACTTGATTTGATACGGCACTAATTCCCTGTGAATTCTCTAGTCTCTTAATTCGCTCTTTTAGATCTTTAATTTCGATAAAATCTTCTCTGAAAGAGAGTTTGAGGCATAAGGCTTTAAAAAGCTTATGTGCTTGGCTGCTTTGTATTAGCAGGGCTTCATATTTAGATAATTCCTCTGCAATAAAAACTAGCTCGGCTTTACTGATAGCGTTTTCTCTAATGAGATTAATGCAGTCTTTTAAAGT
>DAISHM010000355.1:0-1777 GCA_036822535.1 Candidatus Caenarcanales bacterium | reverse complement strand
TGATCTAAAAAGTTCTTATACTGTTTTAGAAATCGGAGCTGGTATAGGTTTACTCACTGAGCGTATAATTCCTAAAGTAATAAAACTCTACGCTGTAGAATTAGATGCTAATGCCTGTCAGCATTTAGATTTACTTGCTCGCTTAAATAAAAACTTCGAATATTTTAATAGAGATTTTTTACAAGTTCAGCTCGCAGAGATTATTCCAGGTACAGAAAAAATTAAAATAGTTGCAAATATTCCCTATCAGATAACTACTAAAATCATTTTACATTTACTCGGTGAAATCGGTTACCCTAGTGCAAATCAGTCTAAATTAGATGAAATATACTTACTCGTGCAAAAAGAATATGCTGAAAGACTAGTCGCAAATTCTGGTACTAAAGAGTACTCTGCACTAACTCATTTCGTTCAATACTGGGCGGAAGTAGAATATTTATTTACGGTAAATGCAGAATGCTTTCAACCAGCCCCTAAAGTGACTTCTGCATTTATAAAAATAAAACTCAGAGACAAACCTTTAGTAGACACAGACAATCCAAAACAGCTAAGAAGATTTATTAAAGCAATTTTTGCTAACCGCAGAAAAGTTTTATCTAATGCTCTTAAAGCCGCTGCTTATACTGAAGCTGAAATTAAATCTTTAAATCTAGAAGCGAAGCTGAGAGGCGAAACTCTCTCTTTAGCTGAGATTAATGCTATGGTTTCCAAGCTCAGTGTAAAATAGAGCTATAATGTACGCGAATATTGCCACTGCTAAAGATCGTCTAACTGCTTTTTATTTTAATTTTTTAGTTTTTGCAGCTTTAGTTTTCCTTTTATCACAAGGCTTACTTAAGCTTGGACAGCAGTTATTCGGCAGAGTAGCTTTTATAGACTGTATTTTAAGTGCCATTATTCTCATACTTTTAGTTAATTTATTTATTAGCCTAAATACTAAAGGAGACCTCGGTAAATGGATTATGGGCTTAGAGATACAAGATCTGCATGGAGACCTAAGTTTAACTAAATATCAAATTCTTTTAAGAACTTTTCTTTCTTACATCTCCTTTCTAATTTTCGGTCTGGGTTCTATCGCCATGATTTTTAATGCAGAGAGACTCACTCTACATGATCTATGTGCAAACACCTTAGTAGTAGAGAATCCTAACTATAATCGAAAGATGTTTTTAGTTAAGGCCTTCCACTTCCTCTCTCTACTTACAGGTTCACTAGTCAGTTTAGCTATCTTCACTATCTCTATTTGTGCGCCTGTACCTTTACTATCAAACTATCTCTACGAGACTAATATTACTGGCTATGATAGCGCAGCCTTTTACAGCCCTGCTATAGAAGATAAACCTGAACTGATAAAAGAAGAATTTAATATACCTCTCTCTAAAAATCAGGTCTACGCATTAGTTCATCTAAAAGATAGCGCTGAGTACATGGACTTCACTTTAGATCCTCAAAGTGAAAAAAATTATATTAATCAGCAAACTTTAGAAAAATTAGGCATAGCTCAAACCAAGATTTCAAGATACTTTCAGCAAGGTGAGCAGCCTTGGGTGCTTACAGTCTTACCTTATATCAATTTACATGCTCTAACTTTTAAAGATATAAACTCCCAAGAGATTAATATTAAAAACCAAATTTTTCATATACACAGTGGGGAAAATAAATTAGGCAGAGAGTTTCTAGATCTTTTTAACTACAGTATAGATACAGAAAATTCCCAGCTTATTTTAAAAGCACACGCTTTCGATAGCTCTCTGTTTCCTGAGAAATTAAAACCTAA
>DAISHM010000354.1:0-1814 GCA_036822535.1 Candidatus Caenarcanales bacterium | reverse complement strand
AACATTTAAAAGCTACCGAGAATGAAGATTATTACGACTGTGATACTGATTTTAGTCCATTTCATTTAAGTGAGGATTCCGTTAAAATCGAGGAGCGTAAATGAATAGTAAAAATCAGATCCTCGGAGAATTAAGGAAAACAGCGAAACCTTACGATCATCTTTTTATATTTTCACTAAGTTTTATGTTCCTTAGTGGGATAGCAAATATTTTACCTTCATGGCTAATTAAAATATCAGTAGATGGCATTTCTGCATTAGGTTCTAGCGATAAAAAATTTTCTTTAATGCCTAAGCAGGTAGAAGACTTCCTGACGGAACACTACGCTGATGGTCTCAATATAGATTTACTGGGATTTCATCTAAAATTCAGTGCTGAAACATTACACGAAGCACTATATCTAGATACGGCTAGTTTTACGAATATATTACCTATAGGCATAGTTACAGTCTTTACTATTGATGCGATATTTAAGCTAGCTTATATCTTCTCAATTCGCTCTTGGGGATTAAAAATAGTAGAGGATCTACGTAACCAATTTCATTTACATTTAAATCGTATGGGACTAAAGGAGCAAGAGAAATACGATTCAGCCTCCCTAGTTTCAGTGGTTAGCAGTGACTTACAGAGTTTGCAATCATGGCTCTCTGAGACTATTACAAATTTATTTAATGATGGTTTTAAAGCACTATTTCTTTTTTCTTGGCTATTATTTGTAAATTTAAAACTTACTTTACTAACCCTAGTCACCATACCGCTTTTCGCTTTACCTGTAATTAAAATAGGTAAAAAAATTAGGAAATATAGTAAAAGTGGTCAGGACTATGTAGGGCAAATCAGTAGCTTTATTAATGAGACTTTAATTAATCAAAGAATCATTAAAGCCTTTAACCTAGAGAATTGGAGACAATCTAAATTCATCGAAGAATCTAAAATACTCTACAAACTACAGTCTAATTGGTTTTTATTCATGTCTATAGTCTCACCTATTACTAATATAGTAGCAGCTATAGGGATTAGCATAATTTTACATTTCGGCTTAAAGTCTATCACTGAGCAGCATATAAGCATAGGAGAATTTTCATCATTTTTCGTAACTAGCATACTGCTTTATGACCCGATTAAACGCTTAGGTAGAGTATCTACTATTCTTCAATCAGCTTTAGGTGTAGCAGAAAGGGTTTATCAAGTACTCGGCGAACCTGTACAGGAAGATAAACTTAGCGAAATTGAAAAATCTAAAGTCTATGAAATCAATTCAGAGAAAATAAAAGAAGTAAACTTAGAATTTAAAAATGTAGTTTTTGAATATAATAACCGTAATTCTGAAAATACTGAAGCTTACAGGATATTTAATAATTTAAATTTATTCATCCCAGCTAAAACTAGCCTTGCGATAGTAGGACCTAGCGGAAGTGGTAAGACCAGCTTAGTAAGCTTAATCCCTCGTTTTTATGAAATCAATGCTGGTGAAATACTTATAAACTCGAAAAATATTTACGAAATGAGCCTAGAAGAACTCAGAAAACATATAGCTCTAGTCAGCCAAGATCCACTTTTATTTACTGGGACTTTAAAGGAGAATTTAGAAATAGTTCTAAGAAAGACTTTAAGTGAAGAAGAAAAGCTAAATAGAATAAACACAGCTTTAGATAAGGCTTTCCTCAGAGAATTCCTCAGCGAGCTAGACTCTGGTCTAGATACACACTTAGGTGAAAGAGGGATGAAACTCTCTCTAGGTCAAAGACAGAGAGTCTCATTAGCTCGAGCGTTTTTAAGTGAAGCCCCTATAGTAATTTTAGATGAACCTACTA
>DAISHM010000353.1:0-1816 GCA_036822535.1 Candidatus Caenarcanales bacterium | reverse complement strand
TTCGCTGTGGATGGAAATTCTCTAAATCTTCTAGCTTTTCACCGACAGAAGCTAGCTTAATCGGCTTTCTAATAGCCTCTGCAATAGATAAAGCAGAACCACCTCTAGTATCACTATCTAGCTTACTCAGAGCGACTGAGCTTACACCAATCTGCATATCAAAAGCCTGTGCTACATTAGCAGACTCTTGACCTATAAGAGAATCAATAACTAAGAGCTTTTCAGATGGCTTAATTTTCTTTTCAAAAATTAATAGCTGTGCCATTAAATCAGTATCTATCTGCAAACGCCCAGCTGTATCATAAATCACTACGTCATAAGCTTGCTCACTAACAGCCTTTTCCGCTAAGGCAGCGACTTCTAAAAGATTCTGAGTTTGAGGGATATTTAAAAAGTCTACGCCCGCTGATTCAGCTAGTATAGATAACTGCTTTATCGCCGCTGGTCTCTGTAAATCACAAGGCACTAAAAGAACTTTTAATCCCTGGGCTTTTAAATTATAAGCTAATTTCCCTGCTAGAGTAGTTTTACCAGAACCCTGTAAGCCTAAAAGCATTATAGAATTCACAGAACCCTTTTTAATATTAAGGTTTAGCTCGGTACTAATCTCAGCCTCAGCATTAGGATCTCCACCTAAAACCTCGACTAAAGCGTCATTAATAATTTTAACTAGCTGCTCACCTGGCTTAATTCCTCTTAAAACCTTCTCACCATAAGCCTCTTTCTCGACTCTATCAATAAAAACTTTTACTGCATTTAAACTTACATCAGCAGATAGTAAAGCTTTTCTAATATCTTGTATGGTAGATTCGATATTAGCTTCAGTGATCTTGCTTTGACCAGTTAAAAACTGTATACTATCTTGTAATTTCTCTGTTAATTGATCGAACATTGGATTTTAAATTTTAGCAAATGCGTATAACTCTGATTTTAGTCGTCTTACTTAGCCTACCCCTAGTTAATAGTTTTTTTTATAACACTATTAGTTTAGTAAAGAATATCAGTGAATACGTCTATTTAAAGCAAAAGAAGCAGGATCTCATCTGTAAAAAAGATGATTTATCTAGGCGTATTAAGACTTTTGATTCTAATGTAAATGTAAAACGCACTATTAAAGAGCGAATTAAGCTAATAGAGGCTAATGAGATTTTATTGAAGCTGGGTTAAAAAGTATAGGGGTAGCACTAAGACTGTGTTTAAGTACTCTTACTCTGTGGTAAAAGTAAATTTACAGTAGCCTCCATACCTCTGCCATTTTGGCATGTGAGCGGCTCTTTTTTTATGTATTTGAATTACACTAAGCCTGCTCTAACTTATACAGAACAATTAGATTTACTTGAAAGCAGGGGGATGAATATATTAAACCGTGATTTAGCTGAATTCTATTTACGGCATTGTAATTACTATCGACTATCTGGATATTTTTATTTCTTCTATGATAGAGAAAAAAATAACTCTAGTGATAAAACTAGATCAAATTATTTTCAGTCAGGCACAAGCTTTGAAGATGTTATCAAAATTTATCACATGGATAAATACTTGCGTACGCTTTTATTACAAGTAATAGAAATTTTAGAAATTTCCATAAGATCGAATTTTGCTTATATATACTCACATCAAAGAGGTCCCTTTATATTTAAAGATTCGCTATATTTTCATGCTGACTTTATTGATAAAAAAACTGGTAACAAGACTAGTCCATTTCAAAATTTAAAGAAAAAAGTAGAAGAAGAATTCAGCCGTTCGAATGAAGATTATGTCCAGCACTTAAAAAGAAAATATTCACAGCCTAATCCTATTTGGGCGTTAGTAGAAA
>DAISHM010000352.1:0-1820 GCA_036822535.1 Candidatus Caenarcanales bacterium | reverse complement strand
TCTGAAGCAGCTTTTAAAGTATAAAAACCATCTCCTTTAGATTGCCAAAGATTTATAGGCTCCTCTCCAGCTTTTTTAGAAATGACGGTTACTTGATCAGCTACTATAAAAGCTGAATAAAAACCTACACCGAATTGACCGATTAAAGACTCTTTAAAGTCACTGTTAGACTGCTCTTTAAGTGAATTAATAAATTCCTTAGTCCCAGATTTAGCTATAGTACCTAAATTAGAGGCTAAATCATTTTCATTCATTCCGATACCATTATCACGTATGATTAAACGGTTTTTTTCGGTATCAATAAGCAGCTTAATCGCGAGTTCTTCATTTTCCCCGACTAAGTCTTTATTACTTTATGAGATAAAGCGCAATTTATCTAAAGCATCTGAGGCATTAGATATTAGCTCACGTAGAAAAATATCCTTATTCGAATAAAGTGAATGTATAACTAAGTCGAGAACCTGCCTAACCTCAGCTTCAAAAGACCTAGTGTTAGAACTATGTAATTCTGTGGAACTTGTCATCAATACTGATTTTACAAACTATTGATGCATGCTTGCAATAGCTTCTTGTTTACTTGCAAATTTTTTAATTTTAACTGTGTTTAAAGGTAGTTTGGGTTTATCTGTAAGCAAGCTACTAGCATTATCAGTTTTTCCAGTTACAGCTTTATTAATTACTGATTTTTCTAAAATAAATTTCAGATCTTTACTTGAGAAATTAGTCTGAGAAATGAAACCTAGTGAAGCTGGGATACGTAAACGCTTATATCTATCTATGGAATCTTTAATGCTCGTCTCTATGTAGCTCTGGACTTTATTCGGGATTTCTCTTATAGGCTGAATAATCTCTTTCTGAAAGTATTCTCGTGGCTGTCTATAAAGAAAATCTTTAATCATCTCTATAGCATCGTCATAGAATTGCTTTAAACGTCTGAGGGTAAAGAAATCTAAAGTATTTTGATATGCCTTTAGGGTAAACTTCTTTAAATCTTCAAATTTACTGACTATATCTTCTATTACAGATTCTACGAAGCTTACCTCATTCTCTTCATCTTCTGTTTCTTCGGAGTCATTAGAAAATTCTTGCTGTGACTCTTCCCAAGCTTTTCTTTCAGCTTCTAGCTTAGCTTTACGTTCTTCTTCCTGTTTATCTTTTAATTCTTGAGATTTTTGATTTACTAAAAGTTTGTTCTGCTCTATCATCTTTGCAGATAAGAGATTCAGCATGGCTTGTAGAGTCGCACCTTCGGCATTTTTTAAAGCCATAGCGAGACTGTCATTATCTAGGCTTATTTCAGAGAGCGAATTTGACTTAGAGCTCTCTTTTAATATCTGTAAGGCTCTAAGCTTTCTGAGCTTTCTTTCTTTTTCCGTGAGTGGTTGGTATGCTTCTAGAGCTTTTTCTGCGGTATTAGAGTTAAATGTCTTTAAAATCTCGTGATTCGCATGTGAAAGATTCTGGAAGCGAACGTTAATCGCCATTCTATCAATCTATAAGTAAATTATGTTTTTGTAAAGCAGTGATAGTGAGAAAAAATAATTAAGCTACTCCAGTACTGCCGAAGCCACCTGCTAAACGAGTATTCTCAGCCTCTTCTGGAAGTTCATTAATTTCAGTGAAACTCGCTTGATATATAGGTGCGAGAACTGCCTGAGCAATTCGATCACCATGATTAATGATGAATTCTTCATCGCCATGATTAATAATTAAGATTTGAATTTCACCACGATAGTCACAGTCTATAGTTCCAGGGCTATTAGTTAGGGAAATACCATATTTAAAAGCTAAGCCAGAACGTTGTCTGATTGGTAATTCAT
>DAISHM010000351.1:0-1822 GCA_036822535.1 Candidatus Caenarcanales bacterium | reverse complement strand
CGCGCAACGACAAACTTTAGAAAAATTGTCAAATAAAAAATATTTTCAAAACAAATCTGTGAGAATTTAAATTCATAGGAGCTTAGATGATCGTCTATATTAAGCTGTAAGTCTAGATTCTTAAATATCTCTCGTGTCAGCCTAGCGATAGCTTTAATTTCATAATTTAAGTTTCTATAAACTTCCAAACAATTAATAACTATCAGCTTCAAAGCCAAACTGTGTCTATTCTTAATAAAATGTTCAGCTAAATCCAGACAGCAAGCTAATTCTTCTTCACTAAATAAATGTGATTGAATAATAAAATATTCTTTCCAAACTCTAGCAGCTTCAAAAGCACTACTAAAAGCTGAATCCAATAAAGCTAACTCTAGATCATCCTCACTAACAGTCTTTGTCGCTTTATGAAAAATTCGCGGATTAGTTTCTGCGTAATTTACTTGAGTCTTTTCTTCAGTTATATCGACGACAAGAAAGTCATCATCGTTTATATTTCCACTGCTTTTCATAGGTAAAACTAATCTGAGTCTTAACACAAAAGGGCATTATGGGAAAAATCAAATTTCCACAAGCTTATATCACCAGCAAAGAAACAACTAAGAAGCACTTAGGCTTCAAAAAATTATTAACAAACAAGTATTAAAATTCAGTTAAGGACTGGCATTTCTCACAAAAAAAAGTACTTCGTCCTCCCTGAACTATTTTACTTATAGGGGTTTTACAGATAAAACAAGGCTTCCCCTCTCTTCCATAAACTTTAAATTGATACTGAAAATAACCACTATCGCCATTTGCTTTAGTGAAATCCTTTAAGGTAGAGCCTCCTGCTCTGATTGCATCTTTTAAAGTTTTAATTATCTCCTGATGCAATTTATACATTTCTTTATCTGAAAGAGTTTGAGCCTGCCTTATTGGATTTATACCAGATCTAAATAAGGCTTCACTAGCATAAATATTCCCGATTCCCACTATAAGAGAGGAATCCATCAGAGTATTTTTTATATTTTTTTCTCGCTTTTCTAATATTTTACTAAGTCTTTCTCTAGTAAAGTCTTTAGATAATGGTTCTAGACCTAATTTACTAAATAATTTATGAGAATTAAGATCTGAGCTTTTAGTGAGAGTGACTATACCAAAGCGCCTAGCATCATTTAAGACCATTATTTTTTTCACACCACTTTTTAAAACTAATTCAATCAATAAATGATCGTGTTTTTTTCTCTGATAGTCATGCTGCTGCACAGTCAATCTGCCACTCATACCTAAATGTATGATAAGAGTAAACTCTGCCCTTTCATCTAAATTTCTATGGAAATCACTCAGCTCTATGAGTATATATTTAGATCTTCTTTTAATATCACTAATACTAAGTCCGCTAATTTTCTCTGCAAGATTCTTAGGTATAAAATCTCTAAGCTTATCTACCAATACCGCTACTGAAAGAAGCTCAGAGAATAGAAGCTCTTTTTTTAAACCACGACAAACGGTTTCGACTTCAGGGAGTTCAGGCATTAGTTATATTATCTATGCTAGAAGCTAATTAAGTCTAGATGTGTATTAATTGCACTAATTTGTGCTGCAAGCTTCGGCTCTTTAATCTCTGACTTTAATTCACTTAGTGCTGCATTATGAATCGCACCTATTTCTTTTATAGCTTGAGGGAGGAGACAAAAGCCTGTTCCATTCTCTATACTAGGTTCCATATTTTTATTTCTAAGTCCCTGACCATGCAAAGTTAAGTCTTCAAAGGCTTCTTTCATACCATAATTTAAATGCAATATATTATAAATAAGTTTTACATATTTTAAATATCCAGAAGCAT
>DAISHM010000350.1:0-1830 GCA_036822535.1 Candidatus Caenarcanales bacterium | reverse complement strand
CAGATTTAATTCCCTCGCTAGCAGAGAAAGGCTTAGATTTTAATATGGCTGGAAAAAATGGAGCTAGCCCTTTAATGATGGGGACTTTCACTGATAATCATGAGACTATAGATGAACTATTAAAGCTTACTAATTTAAATAAAGATGCTAGAGATAAAATAGGGAATACCGCCCTTATCAGTGCTAGTGTAGCTAAAAATCATATTAACCTAGAGAAGCTTTTAAATAGTGGTTTTGACCCTAATACACAGAATAAAGATGCCGTCGCAGCTATTCATATATTAGCTGCTAATAATGACACTGAGAGCATGACTCGCCTGATTAATCATGAAAAGACAGATATAAACCTAAAACAAGCAGATACTCTTCCCGCTCTCTACATAGCGACTAGCTACGATAATGAAAAAATCGTAGAAATGCTTTTAAATAAAGGAGCAGAATTAAATTTAACTAGCCCAGATAATAAACTAAAAATAGAGAATCCTTTAATCTTCACAGTTGCTGGCAGTTTAATTAGTGGTGGTACTGGCTCAGAGAAAGTCGCTAATTTACTTTTAGGGAAAGGGTTTCGCTTAAGTAAAGAAGAACTAAACGATCTTAAAAAAGTTCATGAAGTTATTGGTAACGCTAATCCTCTAATTAATAAATTACTAAAGACACACGGATTAGAACTCACTGAAGATCAGGCTTTACTAAAAGCAGCAGACAGTGAAGGCAGCAGTGCACTGAGCTTAAGAGAAAAAGCTGGTGAATTAAGCCCGTATAAAAACACTGAGGCGATGATGAAATTAGTAGAAGCTGGCTCCTATGAGATGTTTAAATACATAGCCTTCATACCTAAAATGGGGAATGAATCAGTAGCTTTAGTTCACGCTATTACTAAATCTGGGAATTTAGAGGCGATGCGGGAATTTTTATAAGCTGGAGCTGATCCTAATTTAAAAGATAAAGAAGGCAGAAATGCTTTACATATAGCTGCCTCTGCTGGCGATCTGAAAATGATAAATTTACTTACTAGTGAAGCTGAAGAAAATGGCTGGAAATGGGCTTCGGCTAAAGCTTTAGATAAAGATTCTAATACAGCATTAATGTTAGCTGCCCTTAATGGTCACGCCGCAGCAGTGAAAGAACTAATTCTCGCTGGCAGCCATGTGGATCACATGAATACTAAAGGTGAGACAGCGTTAAGCTTAGCTAAAGATTCCGAGACTAGAAAGGTTTTAATGGATTATAAGAAGCTTGCAGGACGCGGGTAAAGCTCGTTATCGAGTGGTTCTTGAAGCTGATTTTAATTAGCCCAACTCCAAATTATCCGAATAATTAGAAGTGCTACTCCAAATTATCGTGGTATATTAACCTATATCAGCGACTACTTAAGCGATAAACTCAGTGAAATAACTAATATCATCCTCTAACTGAGACCTTTCTAGAGCTTTAAAATAATCATTACGCCTCTCACTCTTGATGGTGAGCCAATTATAACTATCATTAATAAAAGCAATATTCATTAAGAACCTTGAAATACGCCCATTTCCATCTGAGTGCGGGTGTATACTGACGTAAAAGTAATGTAAAAATATACCTAAAAGAAAACCATCATTCAGCTCTCTACTATACTTAAAAAGCTCATTTAATAAAAAGGGAATCTTTTCATAATTTGGTGGGACGTACATAGAACCTTTAATTGAGACTAGGTGTTTGCGGTAGACATCCCTTTCTACATCTATAACTTTTGCATTCAAACTAGGCTTCCATAATTCTTCAAACAGTTTTCTGGCTAAAGTCTCACTGATAGTAAATTTAGTAGTACTTAATTTTTTTATATAATCT
>DAISHM010000349.1:0-1841 GCA_036822535.1 Candidatus Caenarcanales bacterium | reverse complement strand
AAATACCGTATAGATCTCGGTAGTATACGTAAATTAAAAAAAAGCACTCTACAAAGCAGTGTTAATGATGTTCTCTGTAGATGGGATAATGTCTCTAGTCTAGATTTCAGCCTAGATGGTGATGGCTTAATGCCAGTTAATGTAGATGGAACTAATTATAATGATTATTTATTTTCAGATGGACCTTTAGGTTATAGCCCTATAATCTTTGACGATACTGGAGAGATATTAATAGATGTCATGGGTGAAGGTGCAGAAAATGACATTCTAGGCTTTGCGACTGCAAGATTCTTTAACGTAAGAAATAATCAAATTCTTAGCATCAATGAATCTCAATCCCTGATTAATGGTTATCTTTACAAGCTTAGTAATCGTCCTGGGATAAATAATTTAACCGAGTTACTTGACGAATTTAAATCTACTATTCTTCATGAATTTGCGCATATGGTGGGCTTAGATCATAGTCAAGGTGGACAGATAGAAGAATACGAAAGATTTACCCGTGGTGAAGAAGTCCCAGAGCTGGAATTAGATAAATTCCCCATCATGTTTCCAATTAGCGCTAATCCTAATCTAGATTTACAAAGAGACGATATATCATCAGTAAACATTGCCTACCCGAAAAGCTCTATAGTGAATAGTACTGGCAGCATCAGAGGTAGCTTACTAAATGGTACAGTACCAATTAAAAGCGCGAATATCATCGCATATAACGTAAATAATCCTTTAGCAGAAATGGTCACTTCGGCAAGTGATGTAGATGGTCTCGGACAGGGTAACTTCGTTTTACCATATTTAAGCCCTGGCTCTTACATCATTAAAGTAGAACCCATCTCTCAGGAGTTTACGGACGGCTCATCGGTAGGTCTTCACAGTCCGCCAGAAAATCCCAGTTTAATACCTAGTTCTTTTTATAATGGTTCAGAATTCGTTATTCAAAACAGCAGCCTAGATAATGCTCTCAGCCAAGCTTTCAGGATAGATGTCGCAGCAGGTCAAAACATCAATAGCATTAACATTAATCTAGGAGAAGCTAGTAATGCTGGCTTTGAGCTTTCAGGTAAAGCCATTAATCAAGTAACTTTCCTAGCCTCTCGCTCTGCTACTGAAGTTAACCTACGCATCAATAAAATAGGGACTGGATCTCGCTTCATTAGCTTATCTACTGAATACCCTAATTTAGTGAGTTTCTCAGAAAACCCTGTCCGTCTAAGGAATAATGAGACTTCTAAAATTATTAGAGTTCGTTTTCGCTCTTTAAATAAATTCGTTCAAGCAGTAGGAGATGAAATAGCAGGTACATTCAGTATTCCATTAAGTGCAGAAGACTTAGTTTCTGGTGATAAAGTCGATAATAAAATTCTCAGAGTATTTTAAGCTAAAACAGTCTAGGATTTCTATAGTTTATGCTTAATAGACAAATCCAGCTTCTAGAGTACCGAATTACTGACTTAAGAAATTTAGAAAATCTGAATCAACTAAAACAGTTTAGTGGAGAGGATTCTAATATACAAATAATCACTTTAAATATAGAGCATTTACGAATTGCAAAACTAAATCAAGAGTTTCATGGTCTTTTAAGTAGCGTAGAGCTTTTAGTTCCAGATGGTGAAAGCATCATACTGTTAGCATCATTAGGAAGTAGTCGCAGAGATGAAGAGGGAACTTCAAAATTAGCAATCAAGAAATATGCAGGTATAGATTTATGTGAAGACTTAATTAAAATAAAGCAGCGTATTTGTTTTCTTGGTGCAGGGGAATCAGTCAGTAAAAGCTAAGAAGAGAAATATACAAGAAAATATACTGAAAAAGATCTTTATTTTCAGCACGTTTACTACGAT
>DAISHM010000348.1:0-1861 GCA_036822535.1 Candidatus Caenarcanales bacterium | reverse complement strand
ACGATCGGGGAGTGCCTTCAGGATTCGATCAACACTCGGGTGATCGAGTCGGCCTCGATAGATCTTGATCCACGTCGGAGCAGATAGAAGAAGAACCTCCGTCACATCCTTGCTTTCTTTACTCAAGAAATTTTTAGTGACATTAGTGATGAGAATTATTTGCTTAAAAAAAACATAGAGAATTAGATCATTACTAACAATGAATTCAGCTCCCAGTCTATATATAGTAAATTACTCACCGTAAAAGAATTGATAAAAGAATTTGAATACAATGCCGCTATTAGTATCCTTGAGAATATATTTCCCTATCTAAAACTCGGACGCAATGCCGAGGCTGATAAAAATTGGTTAAACGATATATACGAGCAAAACACGATGAAAGCAGTATATAAGGCACTTAAATTAGCAAGAGCGTTATTAGCTTTTGATTTAGGAAGTGGAAAAGAATTAGCAAGAGCCTTAAAGAGTCCTGAAATTCAGTCTTTCTTTGAGAGATATGAAATGAATGATTCTAAAGCTAGATCTGAACTCGCTTATCTGAATTTTGAAATTTTCAGAAAAAAATCTCTACATAAAGAGCAGCTTTTAAGCTTCTGCATACTCCTAGAAAGACTTAGGAAAGAAAATATAAAACAGCGGAGCTTAGAATATAGTCTATTTGAGCTTAATGATAAGGAAAGTATCAGGGAAGAGACTGTGAATCAAGAATTTCATTCTTATTTTTATGATTTTATTAATAGAAATGAATGTATTGAGATTACTAAAGCATCAGCTGCTAAACTTAGCCCAAGTGAACCGATACCTTCACTTACTCTACCAGTCTTAGAAGCTGCTGCTCATTATTTATATGAAATTTATGAAGTTAGAACAGATACTTATCAATTCTACAGAGCTTTAGCCTCAGATGAAAATAAATTGTCAGCTTATAAAACTCTTAAAAGCCTAAGAGATACTTTAGCTCACGATTTTTGCACCATCAGCCCAAAAGAATTAACACCTTTAGAGATCCTAGTTCCCTTAGTAAAAAGTACTTACCCTAGTATCTGCATCAATGACTCTATCTACGATAAAATACAGGAAGCCATCTTCAAGAAAATGTTTTCCCTCATTTAGATATTTATGAAACCCTCTTGTATATTAATTGATATTGATGGCACATTAGCCTTAAAAGGTTCTAGACATCCATATGACTTTGATAAAGTTTCAGAAGATTCTCTGAATCAGATTGTACATGATGTGGTAGCTGCATATCTGAATTACAATTCAGATATAGAAGCAATTTTCATAAGCGGTCGTAGTGATATTTGTTTAGAAGATACAAGAAAATGGTTGTTTGATAAATGTCTATTTTTAAAAGATAACAACTTCTCACTATTTATGAGAGCAAATGAAGACTATCGTAGTGATTTTATTATTAAAGAAGAAATTTATCTTAATAAAATAGCCCCCTATTATTCAGTTAATTTAGTTTTTGATGACAGAGATTCTGTAGTAAAAATGTGGCGAAGCCATAATTTATGCTGCTTTCAGGTAGCTAATGGAGATTTTTAATTAGTCTTATGACCAGTATCTACGTCACTGAACCTGGAGCAATACTTAGCAAAGCTGGTAATAAACTGGTTATCAGCAAAAGTAAAGAAGCCGCTATTAAAGATTTTCCTATTGAAAAAATAGATTCTATAGTAATGATAAATTCAGCTAACCTCTCAAGCCAGCTAGCTGTCGAGCTTTTAGAAAGAGATATTACTTTAACTTGGCTTTCTAATTAAGGTAAATTTTATGGACGCTTAGAACCTACTCGGGCAGTGAATATAGAGAGGCAGATCACTCAATTCTACTTAGCTGATGATAAAGAATTTTC
>DAISHM010000347.1:0-1861 GCA_036822535.1 Candidatus Caenarcanales bacterium | reverse complement strand
TATCATCAATAAAAGCAAATCTATCAGCATCTCCATCATTAGCAGCTCCTAGACTAGCAGCCTCTTTAATTACAGTCTCTCTAAGCTCGCTTAATCGCTGTACTGTAGGATCTGGCAATGAACCACCAAAAGTAGGATCTACTGAATTATGCAGAGCTAATACCTGAAAGCCAGCTTCTTCTAAAAGTAAATTGACAAAATTCTTTCCTACTCCATGTAAAGAGTCATAAACTATTTTAACTTTCTTTTCAGCATTAGCTTTACGCAAGAAATCAAAATCAATAATAGTTTTAATATAGGCTTCATAAGGTTTTTTAGCGTCAAAAAGCTCTTTATTAGCAGTATTTTTCATCATTAAAGATTTGATCTTCTCTAAGTAAGAATCATTAGTAGCGAAATTCTCTATTTCCGCTAAGATGGTATTAGTAATTTCTACTGAAGCTGGACCACCATATTCAGGAATAAATTTAATCCCCATATACTCTGGTGGATTATGACTTGCAGTAAACATTAAAGCCCCATAACTAGGCTCTGACTGAGCAGCGAAAGCTATTACTGGAGTCGCTATAGGCTCTGGAATAAATTTCACATCTATTCCAAATGAATTAAAGATTTCAGCTGAAAAACTAGCGAACTGATCTGCTAAAAATCTAGCATCATAGCCAATAAATATAGGTCTCACTTCTTTGAAATTCCTTAGTATATAAGCAGAAATAGCTTTAGTAAGAAGTTCTAGATTATCATAAGTAAAATCCTTAGCTATTAGAGCTCTCCATCCGTCAGTACCGAAACGAATTTTATGTGAATTAGAAGGCTTAGAAATTGCTTGCATAATTTTATTTTAACAAAGAACTAAACAAGCGTCATTGAGTTTAGGCTTATTAGTATGCGAAAATCGATAAAGTTAGCTTTAAGGGGAGAAAGTATTTTCTTATTTACTAAAAGTTGAGTATTTTAAAAGTGCCTAACAGAACTGAAAATAAAAAGTCAGACACGCCTATAATAGTCGATACTAAGATAAACATAGCCCTGACAGGTATTATGGGAGCGGGAAAGAGTTCCGTGGGCTCTAAATTAGCTAAGTATCTTAGACGTAAATTTATAGATCTAGATTCTTACATAGAAAAGCAAGAAGGCAGAACTGTTAAAGAAATCTTTGAATCTGAAGGCGAGGCATATTTTCGTATGCTTGAAAAAAGAGCCTTAAATGAAGTTTTTAGTAATAATAACTTAGTGGTCGCTTTAGGTGGTGGATCTATAGTAGATCCTGCGAACCGAGACCTAATTAGGAAGAGAGCTAAATTAATTACATTACTTGCTGATATAGAAACCATCTCTCAAAGAGTAGAGCATAAGACACATCGTCCTCTATTAAAGGGCATGGAACAGCAAGAGACTTTAACAAAATTATGGGAAGCTCGTAAAGAGGCTTACATGGATACTGATTTACAAATATGCACTCAGAATAAATCAGTAGACGCACTAGCTAAGATCATTATCTCTGAATTAGGCTTAGATGAAATAGCCTATGGTAGATTAAATGTAGAAATACCACGCAGCCCGCATTCTTACGATATCCTCTTTGATGATTTAGTAAAAATTAATTTAAAGAAATTAAATATCGGTAAAAAGATATTAATACTTAGTCAAAGCGGTGTGCCAGAACAGTATTTAAATAGACTTAAATCAGTTCTAAATAGTCATTATGAAGTTCACTCACTAGTTTTAGAAGATGGTGAAAAGAATAAAGACTTCTTTAATTACCAAATCATAGAGCAGAATTTATTAAGCCATAAATTCGAGCGTAAAGATACCTTAATCGCTCTTGGTGGCGGGGTAGTAGGTGACATGGGTGGCTTTG
>DAISHM010000346.1:0-1868 GCA_036822535.1 Candidatus Caenarcanales bacterium | reverse complement strand
ATGTAATTAGGACTAGTAGTCTGCATAAGCCTTAGGGCCCTTTCGTAAAATTCGGCTGGAATTTTAGAGCCATAATTTATATGAGCTAAAGCTGATTGAGTTAGTGCACCTAAAGTTTTATGTAAGGAATGAATAACTATAGAGGCTTTAGTCTTTAAAGCGGGTTGAGGCAGTTCTGCTAAAAAATGAAAATGCGCTCCGTGAGCTTCATCTACGATAATTGGGATATCTAAATCTTTTAGATACTGAAGCTTAGTGTAGAACCCATCGTAAGTTGGGTTAGTGATTAATAAAGCAGAGTATTTATTAAAATCATATCTGGAGAGGTTTTTAGAATCTATTTCTCTGTAAAGGTCAAGTTCCTTATCGTAATTGACTTCTAGCCATTCGACATCTAGCTTCGCTAGTATTAAGCCAGAGATTACGGATTTATGAGCATTTCTGCTGACTAGGACTGGTTTTAAAGGTATAGCCTCTGACTCATAAAATAATCTTATGGCTAAGATAGCAGCAGCTAAGCCCATGCTTGCCCCATTAGTTAAAAGAAAAGTCTTTTCTGTAGCAAATACTTTAGCTATGCTAGTTTCAGCTTCTTTAAGAGTGGAATTAGGGTATTGCAAATTATCTAATCCATTAAGTTCAGTTAAATCTTCAGGGTAATTAGTTCTGCCTAGATGCATGGGGGTGTGGAAAGCGAGTCTAGAAGAGTCATTTGCATATGCTCTAATATTTTTAATTAATTCTTGATCTGAGAACATAAATTCCGTGGTAGATTTTTTATTATGGATTATCAAAGTATAAAGCGTGAAACTAAAGCAGATATTATAAGCATTTGTAACACACATGGTTTAATTAACCCCTTAGATCTTCAAGGCATGTCCTATGCGAGTATCGCTAATTATGTCCCTAGTGTTATAGAAAACACTCCTAGAGGTGAGAGAAGCTTTGATTTATTTTCGAGGCTGCTTAGAGAGAGAATAGTATTTTTAACTTCTGAAGTGAACGATATTGTCGCTAGTATATTTGTAGGTCAGCTACTACTATTAGATTCAGAAGATTCTAGTAAAGATGTTTATGTTTATATTAATAGCCCAGGTGGCTCTGTTACTGCTGGTTTAGCGATGTACGATACTATGCAGCATATAGGCCCTGATGTAGCGACTTTCTGTATGGGACAGTGTGCTAGTATGGGTGCTTTCCTTTTAAGCTCAGGGACTAAAGGTAAGAGAATGGCACTGCCACATTCACGAGTGCTTATTCACCAGCCTTTAGGTGGTGCTCAGGGACAGGCTTCTGATATTAAAATTCAAGCAGATGAAATCTTAAGGATGAAAAAACTCTTAAATGATATTCTAGCTGCGAATTGTAATCAAGATATAGAAAAAATTACTAGAGATACAGACAGAGACTATATTATGACTGCTGAAGATGCTAAGGAATATGGTTTAGTGGATAGAGTAGTAGCTAAGAAACCTGCTAATATTAATCCAGATAACTAATTTCTGAGTATTTTGATGTCTAAAAGTAATGGTTTATTGAAGTGTTCTTTCTGTGGAAAGAGCCAGGATCAGGTTAAGAAGCTGATTGCAGGCCCAGGTATTTATATCTGTGACGAATGCATTAGTCTTTGTTTAGAGATACTTAAAGATGAGGGAATTATAGAAGTCAGTGAGGCATTGGCTTCTAGTTCTTTAGTCGAAGCAGAAAAGCTGTCTGGTTCTCTAGAATTGAATAAGCTGCCTAAGCCTAAAGAGATAAAAGAGTTTTTAGATGATTATTTAATTGGTAATGAAATTGCGAAGAAGACCTTATCAGTAGCTGTTTATAACCATAATAAGAGGATTAATCATAATAAATCCGAGGCTGAT
>DAISHM010000345.1:0-1883 GCA_036822535.1 Candidatus Caenarcanales bacterium | reverse complement strand
CTATCATAAGATGCACATCTAATGGTAATTGAGTGATACGCTTTAATGATTTAACTACAGGGGCACCGATAGTGATGTTTGGGACGAAAGAGCCGTCCATTACATCTACATGAACTAAGTCTGCGAAATTTTCGATCTTTGCTAATTCTGCTTCTAGATTTGCAAAATCTGCCGCAAGAATTGACGGTGCGACTTTCATCATTTGAAAGCAATGCTAGCATGTATTTAATGATTATAACTTTTTCTTAATATTACTTTGCTAATCTCTTAAGTAGATGAGTCTAAACATTACTAGCACATCTATAAACCCTAATCAGCAGCCGATTTTTAAGCCTGCTGAAGATAATGATGAAGATCTTCGCAGCTCTGGACGTTATTCTCAAGTAGATATTGGAGATTTTGAAGAATCTTTATTCGGAGAGGAGATTCATGATGAACATACTCTTTTTGCAGGTTTAGAAGATACTCGCAAGGGAGCTGATTACATAGATCCTTTAACTGATAAGTCTTATGCTAAGTTTGCAGATGAAGTATCTGGTTTGATTTCTAATGTCGCTGATCCTGAAATGCAGGCTATATTCTTAGAACAGTTTGAAGCTACTTCTAAAGCCGCTTCTGAGCGCTTAATGTATTTAGGTACAAAAAAAGGTGACTAAAATAGTCACCTTTTTTATTAATTCTGAATTTAAGCATAAGGCTTAAATTACATAGATTTAGCGTAATGCGCAAAAGCTTTATTTGCTTCGGCCATTTTATGTGTATGTTCTTTCAGTTCTATAGCTTTACCTTTATTTTCGAAAGCTTCTAAAAGCTCATTAGATAAATTCTGAATAAAAGTCTTAGCACTTCTCTTTCTTGCTGATTGGATAATCCATCTGTGAGCTATAGCACTACCTTTAGCCTTATCTACAGGTTCTGGTACTTGGTATGTAGCACCACCGATTCTACGAGCTTTAACTTTAACTACTGGAGTTACGTTCTCGACAGCCTTTCTAAATACTTCGATAGGTTGCTTGTCTTTAATTTTATTACCAATAATGTCTAAAGCAGAGTAGAAAAGTCTTTCAGCTAAAGATTTTTTACCCTTAGTCATCATCCTGTTAATAAATAGCGCTACATCTACGCTGCTAAATTTAGGATCTGGTGTAGTAGTTCTTTTTTTAAAATTTGGTTTACGTGGCATAGTTTAATTTACCTTATTATTTCTTCTTAGTTTGTACTCCGCCGACCTTAGTTCCGTATCTAGATCTTCCTTGTTTACGGTCTTTAACGCCCTGAGCATCTAAAGTACCTCTAACGATGTGATAACCTACTCCAGGTAAGTCTTTCACTCTTCCGCCTCTAACTAAGACTACACTGTGTTCCTGTAAATTATGACCGATACCAGGAATGTAAGCAGTAATCTCTACACCATTACTAAGCTTAACCCTAGCAATTTTACGCATCGCAGAGTTAGGTTTCTTAGGAGTAGCAGTCCTTACGTTAGTACAGACTCCTCTTTTAAAAGGATTGCCCTCTATAGCTGGAGCATTCTTCCTTTTTTTCTTCTTAGTACGAGGTTTTCTAATTAGTTGTTGTAATGTTGGCATTGACAAAGGACGATTATAGCATTTTCTATAAATCTTTCTTTGTTTTAAAGAAAATTTTATTTTACAATTTCATATTATATTGGAAAAGGTTTTAGTAAGAGAATTTAATTCGACGACTGATAGAGGGCGTTTAGCTGAGCTCTGGGGGAATTTATGTATGATTCAGCAAATGCGCGGAAACTCACCATGGATGCAGGATTACCAAAAAAGTGGCTTATCCTGGTCAGAGTATTTACTTAAATTAAGTTCAGATCAAAGATCTAAAATCTTAGTCTTTATTATGAAGGAAATTCT
>DAISHM010000344.1:0-1897 GCA_036822535.1 Candidatus Caenarcanales bacterium | reverse complement strand
TTAAAAAACGAATAATAATGTAATTTAGCTTTGATTTTTTTAATTCTTCTTCAAATAGCAATTTAGATAATCCATAGGGATTTACTGGAGCTGTCTCAAAATCTTCTTTTATTAAAAAGCTAACTGGTTTATAGACAGCAGCAGTGCTAGAGTAGATGATGTTTTTGAAATTTAAGTCTTGAAGGGTATCTAAGAAATTTTTAGATCTTTTAAAATTATTCTCTAAATATTTTTCAGGATTTTTTACTGATTCAGCCACTTCTATAAAAGCAGCTAAATGAATAACGGTATCTAGAGAGGGATACCTAGATTTTATCTCTCTAATGATATTTTCATTATTTATATCAGCAGGATAAAAATCTATTCTCGAATCTAGATTAGATTTAAATCCAGTAGATAGATTATCTAAGCCGATTACAGTAAAACCTGCATCAATTAAACTTTTACTAATAACTGAACCTATATAACCAGCACAGCCAGTGATTAATATATGCATGGCTTTGCCTTAATACATCGGAACATTAGTATCAATAAGTTCAGACCACGCATGGATACCACCTTCTAGATTATATAAATGATGAAAATCTTCCTGCTCCTGTAGCCAAGCGATGACTTTTTTACTTCTACTACCATGATGGCAATGAAATACCACGGGCTTATCTTTAGGTATTTCTTGTATATGCTCGGGTATCTCCTGCATCGGGATTAGCTTTCCGTTTAGATTTGCGTATTTATATTCATCTGGATTACGCACGTCGATTAATGCGAAATCTTTTTTTTCATCTTGCCAGTTTTTTAGTTCAGATACAGAAATCTGTTTTATTTCTTGATACATATAAGAAATATTTTAGCCTAAATCAAACTTGCTCATTAAAACTATTGCTGCTGTTTCTGCTCGTAAAATCCTTTTCCCTAGGCTTAATGGTAAGAATCCCATTCTCTCTAATGTATTTATCTCTTCATTGCACAGACCACCTTCAGGGCCTACTAAAAAAGTTAATTCTCTAATCTCTGCTGCTAGTTTACGGAGTGTATTAGTAGATTCCGTTAAGAATAAAGTCGAAGATGAATCTGCTAGTTTTTCACTAGCGTAAATTTTTAAGTCAGTTGAACTCTGTTTGTGATCTTGATTTACGAAGTCACTAAAGTCTATTGCTGGATTGAGTTTAGCAAATACACTGCCATTGCACTGTTCGGTCGCCGATTCGATAATTTTCAATAAACGCTCTTGGTAAGCGTGTTCTTTTAATTTTCTTAAATATTTTCTCTGACTATATTTAAAAGATATGGGCGTGAACTCACTTACGCCTAGCTCGCAGAGCTTTCTTAGCATTAACTCAAAATTCTCATTTTTAATTATCGGTAAGTAAAAATGAACTTTAGTCTCTAATTCTTTTTCACTATTTATTATTCCTGTTATTTCAAAGTCTAATTTCTTTAAAATTTTTTTATCAATCTCATTAATTAACTTAACTTGATAAATATTATTGCTGTAGCCGTCTATTAGCTCAATAGGATGGGATTCAGCTTCGCCTACGCGTAAAACTTTAATAAGCTGATGAATTAAATTTTGTTTTCTGGTGGTTATAATCTTATTAGCTGGATCAATAAGATCTTCTTGTTTGTTAATCGCAAATCTGTAGGATCTCACCATAATATAGCCGAAAACAAATATTACTATGCTTGATATAAAAAAAATTAGACAAAACCCAGATTTAATAAAAGAATTACTTTCTTTGAGAAATCCTCAGTATTCATTAATAATCGATCAGCTTTTAGCTGTGGATAAAGAATATCGTGAAAAGCTTTTAGAGATAGAGTCTTTAGAGGCTGAGAGAAATAGTTTAAGTAAGCTGGTCGGACAAAAATAAGCTAAGGCAGTGGACGCTACGGAAGA
>DAISHM010000343.1:0-1907 GCA_036822535.1 Candidatus Caenarcanales bacterium | reverse complement strand
TTATTTAAGATGCTTTCTAGTATAGAAATGTCTAAACTATCATAAGCATGTACTGCAATATTACGAAACCCTACCATCTTAATTAATCTTTGTGAAAGCTCATTGCTTATAATATTGTTTTTAGCTATTAATACAAAGCTATCTTTCATTGAATTTGTGCTACCAAACTGATTTGCTGAGATAATATGAGTTGCTATATCTACGGAAGCTTGTATCGCACGCTCTAGATTGATAACTACAGCGTCTTGCGTTTTGAAATCTGCTAGGCTAGAGCTATCTAAGTTATTCGTGTAGTTTTTAATACTATTCAAGCAGTTTTGAATATTGCCGATTTTTTGTCTGATTAGGTCTTGATTTATACTCATGCTTTACTGTCTCCCTAAATTCTTATAAAGCTCTCTATTAGTGATTTGCAGGTCATGGTATAAATTAAGGGTTTTGATTTTCCATAATTCATAATCGAGAGAGGAGTTAAGAAAAACGATTTGGTGATTTTTAAGAATCTCCATAGAGAGTATGGTATTCGCTGTATTCAAGCAGCAGAGATCTATATCTGGCAGTATCTCTATCTCAGATAGTGAGCTTGAGACATCTAGAATATTTAAAGGCTTTTTATAATCAGTTAAGTAAGCTATGTCTATATCACTAGTGGCTTTAGCAGTTTTATTAGCTTGAGAACCGTAGATTAACACTGCATATAAAGCTGAGTTAGACTGAAGTTTAGCTGTGATCGCCTTAATGAAGACTTCTAGCATGATTTAAGGCAGCTCCAATAATTTCTTTCAGTGACTTAATGTGAGCACTCTCTAAATGATTTTCTAAAGCTTTTATAAGCTCTGGACAAATAAAAGGATCTATAAAATTAGCCGTACCTACCGCTAGAACAGAGGCTCCCGCGAAGAAAAATTCTAAAGCATCATCTAATGACTGTATGCCACCCATGCCGATAATCGGTAAATTAATCTCAGAGGCGACCTCGTAAATCATGCGTATCGCTACAGGCTTAATAGCAGGCCCAGAGAGACCACCGCTACCTCTAGCTAAAATAGGTTTACGGGTTTTTAAATCTATACGCATTCCTAAAAGAGTATTAATTAGAGATAGTCCATCCGCTCCGCCACGCTGAGCGGCTTTCGCCATAGATACTACACTAGTTACGTTAGGCGAGAGCTTTACGAAAAGAGGGATATTTATATTCCTCTTCACCTCTCGAGTCAAGGCTTCTAAAGACTCTTCATTAGAACCAAATAAAATACCATTATGCACATTAGGGCAAGAGACGTTAAGCTCAATCGCTGAGACATTTTTAGTCTCGTTAAGTTTTATACAGGTGTTCACATAGTCTTCAATTGCATTACCTGCGACATTTGCGAAAATAGCGGTATCATACTGAGCTAAAAAAGCTAGCTCTTCAGAGATAACCTTATCTACGCCAGGGTTTTGCAAGCCTATGGAATTTAGCATTCCCGCTGGCGTTTCTGCGACTCTCGGTGTCCAATTACCACTGCGAGGCTCCCAGCTAGTGGCTTTAATCGCTATGCCGCCTAATAAAGAAAGATCGTAAAATTTTGCATACTCTCTGCCGAAACCGAAGCAGCCTGAAGCTGGCATAATCGGATTCTTTAATTTAATTCCAGCTATTTCAGTAGCAAGTAGGTTCACGGTTTTTGATTTTAGCAAAAACAAATCAATGAAATATGAGCAAAGATCTTCTGAATTACATAAAATCTTAAAAGCCAAATAAAAAATTATGAAAATGCTATTCTGCCTTAATCGAGATATCCACAGTTATGTTTTTTTAGATGAATTAATAAAATTAATTTATTTAGATGCTGATAAGGCTTTAATTGAGAGCCTTTTCGCTAGTACTGTGTTTTTTACAGAAAGGGTAGGCTCTAAATACTCCC
>DAISHM010000342.1:0-1921 GCA_036822535.1 Candidatus Caenarcanales bacterium | reverse complement strand
GGGAGAAATTGAATTGAATATTTTGAAAAGATCCGAAATAGATATTTTACATTTTGCTTATTTAGGGAATTTAGATTCAGAAATTACGGCTCTGAGATTTTTAATTGAAAATTTGCAGGTGAGTCGTTTTATTTATTTATCTTCTGCTGCTGTATATGGTGAAAATGATAGTAAACCATTAAGACCTAGTCTAGAATCTGATATAGCTAAACCTATTTCAGAATATGGATTGATTAAACTGGCTTTAGAAGAGTATTTAAGCAGTATAATTCCAGAAGATAGGCTTTTAATTTTACGCTTAGCTAATCCATTCTATGGTGAATTTAATGCTAAAGGGGTTTATCAGTTTTTTCGTAAACAATTATTAGAATTATCTCAGGAGGAGAGTTTTACTGTAACTATAAATGCTGAAGCTGAAAGGCAGATAATTAGAGACTTTCTGCATATAAATAAATTTAATGATCTCATGGCTAAATGTCTGCGTGATAATCTCTCAGGGATTTATAATCTTGCTAGCTCTAAACCTGTTTATTTAGAGGATTTCGCTGAAATAGTAAAACAAGATCTTTTTGAAGAGGGCTTGATAAAAGAAACTGAATCGAAAAAACAGATAAGCTTCAAATATCTCGGCTTTAAAGCTAATGATATTAAAGTATCGTGTTTATCCTCTGAGAAGGTTAATTCTTAAAGGCTTTATGTGGCTGGCCTTCGAAATGACCACTCTGAGTCACTCTAACGAATTCAGCTACATTCTGTAAAGTCTTAATATCTCTAGCGCCACTGTAACTCATACCGCTTCTAAGACCTTTAACCATTCTCTCTATAATATGTTTCACATTACCACGATATTTAACAGTAAGTGAAATACCTTCTTCATTAAAGTCTTCGATACCAAAGTCGCTTTGTGCTGGAATAGAAGCCATACCACGATAGCTTTTTACCATCTCTTCATTTTCATTCCTGAAAACTGTTCCAGGTGTTTGTTTGCAGCCCGCAAATAAAGAACCCATCATTACAGCATCACCACCCGCAGCTATAGCTTTAGTGAGATCTCCATAATATTTAATACCACCATCAGCGATAATGAATTTTTGAGCCTCTGGGTTTTTAGCTAAATAATCTTTCTTCGCTTTAAAAGCTAACTGTATAGCTGAAAGTTGAGGGTAACCAGATCCAGTTTTAATTCTAGTCGTACATACTGAACCAGGCCCAACACCGACTTTAATACAATCAGCTCCCCAACTGAAAAGATCGAAGGCTCCCTGATAAGTACAAACATTACCAGCAATAATTCCTATATCAGAATACAGAGTTCTAAGCTTTTCTATGCAGCGTTTTACGAGAAGGTGATGACCATGAGCTACATCTATACAGAAATTTCTAATACCAGCTTCGTATGCAGCCTTAGTCCTTTCAAAATCATTAGCACCTATAGAGACTACAAAAGGTACAGAAGTTTTTATACCATGGGCTTTGACTTCGGCGTTATATAAGTCTATTTCCTTAAGCATATCTTCGATAGTAAGATAGCGATGTAGCACTCCTAGACCGCCATGCTCCATCATGCTAAAAGCCATTTTATGCTCAGTTACTGTATCCATATTCGCTGAGACGAAAGGCACTTCTAAAGTAAAACCTGGTAATATTTGAGTTTTAGTACTTACATCCGCTCTATGCTCAATATCTGAGTATTTAGGAATTAGAAAAACGTCGTCGAATGTTAAGCCTTCTGTTATAGTCATCACTGCACCAAACTGAAATGTTAGCAAAATTAAGCTAGCTGTTCAAGCTAAGAAGGAATTCGCTTTCTTTAATTTTTATAAAGCCCGCTTCTATGTTGATTTCCTCAATGAATTGCTGTACAAAAGGAATTATTAAAGAATTACGCTTCTGAAAAGTTTCGTTAAGTTTAACAAAAATT
>DAISHM010000341.1:0-1925 GCA_036822535.1 Candidatus Caenarcanales bacterium | reverse complement strand
AGATTAATATCTAATTTAGACCAATGTATATGAATAACCATTTATTAAAAAATATCTAGATTCAGGTTTGCAACTCGAATATTTTGCTTATATGGATAAGACTCCTCTACTGGAGAGATTAGGTAGGCTTCATCAATTTTAATGCTTGTCATCATCTCATAAAACCCTTTGGATAATTTAGGTGCCTTAGAAGCTTTAAACTCAAAAGCAATTAATTTATTTTTGCGAGTTTTTACAATTAAGTCCAATTCTGCTCCATTAGAGCTTCTCATGAAATAAGCTTCTGGGTTTTTGAAATGATTTAGTATATTTTCTATAGCATAAGCTTCCCACGAGGCACCTAGACAAGGGTGGGCAAGCAGGCTTGCAAAATTATCAACCTTAATTAAATTATGAAATAAGCCACTATCTCGAATGTAAAGCTTAGGTGACTTAATTAGTCTTTTTTTTAAATTAGCTTCATAAGGCTGTAGAAGTCGAATCATATAAGTAGCTTCAAGTAAATCCAAATAATTTCTAACGCTAGGGATGCTCAGTTCACTAACTTCTGCAATTTTCGAATAGTTCAATGTTTGGCCATGATAGTGACTTAATAGCTGCCAGAAGCGTTTCATCGCATTAGTATTAATCTGATAACCTAACTGAGGAATATCTCTCTCTAAAAAGGTTTTAATGAAATCTTCTCGCCATTCATAGCTATCTTCATCATTTTCAGCTAGAAATGAATTAGGAAATCCTCCTCTAAGCCAGTGTTTATGCTCTTCTTTAAGTGATAATGTCTCTTTAGTATTTAGAATTTCAGTGAAAAGTAGTGGGGTTAATTCTAGGGAAGCTATTCTACCTGCGAGACTCTCGCTAGACTGCCTAATAAGGTCTCTAGAAGCTGAACCTAGAATTAAAAATCTAGCGTTACGCCTATCCTTATCAATCTCTGAACGCAGCTTGTAAAAGAGTTCTGGATAAAGCTGAATTTCATCAAAGCAAATTAAATGATCTCTATATTCATCAAAAAATAGCTCTAGTTCATTTAATTTATTTAAATCACTACGATTCTGTAAATCTAAGTAAATTATTTTTTGTTTTCCTTTGATTTTCGTTAAGTAAGATTTAGCCAATGTCGATTTACCACATTGTCTAGGTCCTAATATAGCCACTACAGGTGAGCGCTTAAGGCTTTTTTCTAACTTTTCTTCTAATCTTCTGCTTAAATAACCATGCATTTTAGAAACAGCAGTATCTGATTTACATGGTTATTCTACCACGTATCAGGGTTTTTCTTTATGGCACTTCTCGCAGAGACCTAATACCTCATCTATAACTTCTACCTGAGCGAAGCCACTTACATGAAGCTCTGTAGCTGCTCTCTCTACTGGCTTTACGCTGTGGCAGCTTTTACAGACTAGGAGACGATGTAGGTGATTCTTATGCTCACAGCATTTCATGAAACTATTTATCGAATGAACTTTATGCACTATATCTAATTCTAAAAGCGTCTCTATGACCCGATATATAGTGATCGCTGAATAGTTTTTCCCTTCATTTTTTAGTAAATCTTGAAGCTCGTATGCGGAGAGGGCTTTATCCTGTTTGGCGATAGCCTCTAAAATATCATTACGTGCCCGAGTGGATTTAAAGGCATGCTGCTTTAGTTTCTCTAGGGCTTTTTCGATGAAGTTTTCTTGGTGTGGGTGTAGGTGGGGCATGAGACTTTCTCTCTGTATTATAACTGCGTTATATTTTCTCTATCTAGGTTCTCTTCTGCTGCTGGACTCACTGATTCGCTTTGAGGATTAGTAGCTGCTTCTGTATGATGGCTGATAGTCTCTGGGTTAGTTTCAGTAGCTTTCTCTGCTGCGTTCCAGCTCTCTGGTAATTCTGGAAAATCTTTATAAGTTTGATTTCTTTCATGAAATTCTTTTCGATCT
>DAISHM010000340.1:1637-1935 GCA_036822535.1 Candidatus Caenarcanales bacterium | reverse complement strand
ATGACACTTTTAACCATAGGAGCTGAAATCAGCTTCCAATCTAAGAAAATAGCTAAAGGTTTATTAATCAAACGTGCTGTCAATTCCGCAAATTTCCTAGCAGAGTCAGCTTTAAGATCAAAGCTAACCACCCAGCCCATTCCACCATCAGAAAGAGCTTGAGCCTTTTTAAAGTCAGCTCCAGTAATACCTGTAGAGACCCACTCTCCCTTTTCATTCATCTCCGCAAATTCAAGAAAAGCAGTCGCTAAAAGCCTTCTTTTTACCATCTGCGGATTAGCACCTGGTACTTCGACTA
>DAISHM010000340.1:0-1627 GCA_036822535.1 Candidatus Caenarcanales bacterium | reverse complement strand
GAACTATAGCTTCAGTAGTACCAGAAGCATTTACCCTATTTTCAAAAACCTTCAACAAACCAGCCATAGTCTCAGTGCTAATTTCAGGTAAATTCTCTGTCGGTAAAGCCTGAAACTCAAACTGTGAACCACCTATTAAATCCAGCCCGAGCTTAATATTACTCAAAACATTAAAGTTCACTAACTTTAAAAAAGCCTTCTGATTAGCTTCTAACTTCTCTGAATCTGGCTTAATAGTGAAAACTGTCATTAATGCCCAGAGCATTAAAACCAATATTAAAATCAGTTTGAAATTACGTTTGACAAATTCCATGCATTTGTTAATTTAGCACGGGATCAAAAAACTTACTTTTAAATACAGAATAATTTTTAGATTCGTAGGTCTCTTTAACTTTTGCGAAAATCTGATTTAGATTACCTGTATCACGTGGATAAAAAGCAATCATAGTGGAGCCAGATCCTGAAAGCAAAACTTTAGAAGCATTAAATTTAGAATATAGATTATCTCTAATCTGGGCTAACTGAGGATAATCTGGAAGTATGGCTTCTTCAAAGCTATTATACAAATCCTCTATAAGATCTTCTTTAGATGCTGTAGCTAAAGGCCCTTCTCGATTAAATACTAATCCTGTAATTTTCTTAAGTCTCTTCTTTTCAGAGAATCTATCTATAGCCCTGTAGGCATCGGCTGTCACTATCCCAAAGTCTGGCTTTACCAAAATTAAATTAGAAATTTCATGATAATTAATATTAATCTTTCTTTCTTTAAATAATTCACCGATTCCCTCTGCATAAGCACGAGTTTGAGTAGTGGAATTAAGACAGAAAGGCACATCAGCACCTATTTTTGCGGCAAGTCCTTCTAAGTTACTGCTACCTAAATCAGCATTAAAGTTTTCAATAAAATACTTATTAATAACCCTTAATATAGCCCCAGCATCAGCACTACCACCAGCTAATCCCGCAGATAAAGGAATTTTTTTATCGACATTAATAATCAATTTGATTTTTCTTATCTGCTCCAAAACCTTAGGATGAACACTATCAAAATAGGCAACTAAAGCCTTATGGATAATATTTTTTTCACCTAATTTCTCAAGCTCTGGAAGATTTGAATTAATAAGTATTTCGTAAGAGAACTCAGTAGATTTAGCCACTAAGGTTTCTATTTCTACATTAAGAGTATCAGCCAAATCTATAGATTGAAAAAGGGTTTTAATATTATGATAGCCATCTGTACGTGGATAGAATTTTTTATCTAAGACATCTAAATAGAGATTAATCTTAGCTGGGGCTTTTTCTTGATAAGTAGTCTTAATTATCATCTAGCTTGCTTCATTTCCATTACCTTTTCTAATTATGGACGTATTACGCTAAAAAACAAACACTAAATTAAAAAAAATAGACAGAATAATCCAAGAGGACTAGTTCAGTGAAGGTAGTTATTAAACAAACTGAAAACTGAATAATACCGAGAACTCGTTAATGAACACTCCACTAATAAGAACTGAGTTTTGAAAAAAAACTTATTAGCTTCACAGTGATCGACCATAGGACTGGTGTCCTACTCCTTAAAAGGAGGTGATCCAGCCACACCTTCCGGTACGGCTACCTTGTTACGACTTCA
>DAISHM010000339.1:0-1939 GCA_036822535.1 Candidatus Caenarcanales bacterium | reverse complement strand
CGATTATCGAATCTCGGGGTCTTCTGTGATAAAACGCCCTGAGCTTCCCACTCAGTACCTCTAAGCTTTTTAAATTCAATCGGAGCATTTTTCTTTACTGTTAGGAAAGCTTCTTTAGCTGGTCCATAAAGAAAATATTCAGTTTCGATATTTCTAAGGCTACTTAAAATTTCTTTAGCGTTATTAAAAAGTACTCTTAATTCAGCTTCTACTAATTCTCTAGGAGCTACTCTGCCTTTACGTCTTACTGTGCGTGAATTAGACAGTGATTCAGCCTGTGAAATATTTTCTATTCTGAGTTTTATTTTACTTAAATTTAGTGGATATTCATTAGTGATTAGACCCTGAAGCAGGGCTTCAAAGTAGCATGGGTAGTGCATGTTAGTGTTAGGGAGAATTTCGTTTAATTCTTTTTTATATCCTTCTACTGCTTCATAATTTTCTTTCGCATCTTTAAGATCTTCAGCAGCTGCTTCTATATTATCTACATTCTTAGCCTCATGATCTTTATAATCACTGTGCATATATCCTCTATGCTGAATCGCAGCATGTAAGGCTTTATATATCTGCCATTCCTCTAAAGGCTTTCCTTGAATTAAAGTCGTTAAATCCTGTTCTGGATTTTTTGAGTAGTTCATTAAAGCTACTCTTAATAGAGCTGAATTGTAAATAAGCTTAGAGCTTTTAGGGCTGTATTCTATCTTTAGTCGCTCATCAGCAGTTTTAACTCTAATAGAACGCTGCTTATTAGATTTTTTAAGGCTATTCTGCTTATTTGCACTCTCGTCTTCTGTATAAAACTCTAATAAAGGCTTTAAGCCAGCTTCTGACCAGATTTTATTTAACCATAACTCACGTTTCTTATGTGCTTGTCTAGTTCTAAATGCTCTGCGGCGTTTAGCTAGGTCTTGGGTATTTCCATGTTCAGGTGGAATCAGCATGGAACCGAGGTCTAGGATTCTAGCCCCCTGCCTAGCACAGTAGCCTATGCTACCTTTACCTAAATCGAATCCGAAAACAGTCTCTTCTAAACCCATAAAATAAACCTGAATAAATCTTAGCAGACCATCTTGAAAAGATAATCTTATCACTCAGTTGCTACGATTCTAATTATTACTCTATGGTCTTTAGGGTTGATGATACTCCAGAAGATAGCTGTGTGGTTTGAGAAAATATTGCTGTGCCATTTGATCCTTCTCTCAGACCAATTTTGGAATCACCTGTGATTCTTATAAGATCAATACTGCCATCTGTATTCTTTAAAGCTACACCCACCACATTATCTACAGTCCCAGATCTAGGCTGAGATGCAGTTAAATTACCATGAGCATCTGCTGTAATAACATATAAATTACTAGGTATGCTACTGTTGCTCCCCCCACCTAAGCGTTCATTCATCTTTTCCACGAGAGTCTTATCTCGACCAATCTCGACGGTAGATGGATTTCCACTATTTAAAAAGTTTAAATGATCTGTAATGTCTTTAGCTTTTTGCTTATCTCCGCCGACAAGAGGACCTAAATTATAGGCTTTGAATTCACCGTTCCAGAGGTCACTAGCAGCATTGCCTACGCTGTTTAGAGCATTTCCAGTAGCTCGTCCCACTTGATTTAATAGATTCCTAGAACCTTTTGCAATCTCATCCCATGTTGGCATACCTGCGACAAGAACCTCTTCATCTATGTTTCTAGACGTAAAGGAATCACTAGGAGTTTCTAAAGTTTGAGAATCTATCTCTGTAGTGGACTCAGGCGTGCCTAGACTTTTAGGGCGTATTGTATTTGCTGCGAGATTAAAGCTATATGGATTGGTGCTTTCTAGATTCATAACTTTACCTTTTGAATTGATAATAGATATTTTCGGCAATAATGGTAAAGGAATGGTTAAAGTGGACTGAAAAATTAAACCAATAATTGAGAAAAGTAGAAGGGAATTTTTT
>DAISHM010000338.1:0-1942 GCA_036822535.1 Candidatus Caenarcanales bacterium | reverse complement strand
TTCATGACGTTCTACAAATTGTTTAATTATTCTATTTGAAATTTTGAGCTTTATATTTCTCAGCTCCTATGGCTAATTTGGCCATTTGTACTCCAGGGAAAAATCCTGAAGAGACACTAAAGTTTGCTGGTTTAGATTGAAATAATTTAGCGACTAGGGAATAAATACGTGAAATGCCATCTACGAAATCATTTTTAACTAAAGAATCTATGCCTGTAAGTGCGTTAGGTAATACTGTAATTGCTTTAGAGTACCAAATTGATGAATTATATGATAGTTTTTTAATTGGTTCGGGAAGCTCGGAACCTTCAATAAAACTATCTAAAAAGTGTAAAGCTGCACCGATAGAGGAAATAAGCACAGGTCTATAACCTTTGTTTAGACCGTCTATTGCGGGTGTTAGCTGAGTTCTTAATGATTTAAAGAATTGATTTTCATGGCTTACTATTGGTTGGGCCAAAGATTTTCCTATAGCGTGATTCTCTATCTCTTCTGAATTTACTGAAGAAATTACTGAATCTGAGCCAACTGTTTTTGCAGGGGCTAAATTAGGTTCAATATTGATCTCGTTAGAGAGCTTGTTTAAAGCTACTGACATTAATGTATATATAGATAAGAATTAAAACTGATAAAAATTTATAAGATCTTCAGTTAAAGTGAAGAAAATTAGCAGCAACGCATTCGTGACTGATAAATAATATTGGTTATAGTTTTGTTTACCAACATTTCAAAATAGTTGTTATTATTGTAACATCATTTCGTATTTAATATTTACATTTGACTGAATTTCAAGTGTGTTAATATATATATACAATATTTAAGTTGAATAGTGAATACCGTCGTCTCCGAGCAAAAATTGACTCAAGGGTCTGTTCTTAATAAGCAACAGTCTGTAAATCTTGCTCTCCAGAATCCTGAAATGGTAAATGGGCAGAAGTCAAATCACCCTGAAGATACTGTTAAAGAAAAAGCTTTAGTAAAAGAGCTTAAAGAAATGAGTTCAGCTAGTTTAGCTCAAAATCATGAGGGTGATAGTGAACTTAAATTAGTTCAAGAAAATCCTGAAAATGAGGAACCTAGTCACTGTCATGATTCTAAGTATAAGAATGAATTTTTCTCTAAAGTTTATAAGCTCGTAGAACCTATAGTGGAAGGGGTTAGTAAAAATAGGATGAATATGTCCTATTTAGGTGCTTTAAGCCATGGTTTAGACGCCTTTGCTAGAGTGAAAAAATTAGGAGATAACATAGAAAAACCTGTAGGAGAAGTATCTATGTGGTGGTCTAAGGCTTTAAATCCTCTTACTGACATACTTAAAGGCTTCGAGTGTCTTGCTAAGAATGATTTGGTAGGTGGATTAATACGTTTCTCTTTATTAGCTAAACTTAGCGTAAATGAGCCAGCTAATTTAGGTATGCCTTTAGGAGCTTATCTTTCAGATAAAATGGCTAAATATACCGCACAAAATATCGGTATAGAACCTAATGTAAGAACGAGTTTTAGTTCTTTTGGTGAATCAGTTAAGTATAATTTAGATTTTTATAAAAAATTCTTAGGTGAAGTTTTTGATAGATTCAAAAAAGCTGATAATTTAATGGATAAATTTGAGAATGCAGCGGTGCTTTATGCTTATCCTGCTTTAGCGATCGCCTCTGCGATAGGTACTCCGACTATAGGTAATCAAATCAATACTCCATATGCTAGGCTTTTAGGCTTTTTTAGAAATTCCTCTGGTGGTCTATGTGACGTGACTTTCACTCTGCAAAGAATTAGAAAAATTAAAGACTGGTTTAAAAAGAATCTAGGTGAGACTCCGACTATTAAAGCCTTCTTAAAAGATCATCAAATCCGCTTTATGGCTTTTTTTAATATAGATTCCTTTATTAGTAACATTATGCGATTCATGAAGAATCCTTATACTACTACGATACTCTAACAGTTT
>DAISHM010000337.1:0-1965 GCA_036822535.1 Candidatus Caenarcanales bacterium | reverse complement strand
GTGGGAAAACGTTTGGCCTACGGTTTCGACAAGTACATGCGCGATGCCATGACGAACGCAACCTATATTGGATTCACCGGCACTCCTATTGAAGGAACAGATGTTAATACACCTCAGGTGTTCGGAAGTTACATCGACCGCTACGATATCAAAGATGCGGTAGAAGATGGCGCTACTGTAAAGATTCTTTATGAGAGCCGCTTGGCCAAAGTAAACCTCGATGAAAACGGCAGAAGGCTCATTGAAGAGTTCGATAAAGAACTGGAGCAGGACGATGAATGTAGAACTAAACAGCCAGGAAAATATGAAAATCTCTTATAGCAAAGATATTCTAAATAAAGCATTAAATATCCCCTTAAAAGCTGGTAGTTTATTGCGTAAAGAATATATTGATGAGAAACATAATAACTTTTTACTCGAATTAACTCCAGTGGGCTTTAATCTCCTAGAGCTTAATATAGAAGATTCTGGAGCTAATAAATATCTAAAAGTAGGAGATCTAATTAGCTTATACGCTAATACAGGAAAAGAGTTTACAGAAAAAATCACAGACGAAGCCAAAATCGTTTTACTAGAAAAAATTAATACTAGTGAAGGACATACAGCTAAAGTTAATCTAACTTTAGCGATTCACAGAAGTCAGTTCGAGACTGCACTTGCAGCTAAGGTAGCCAATAAACTTTTTATAGCCATTAAAAACTATGGTTCTGGGAACTTTAGTAAGCCTAATATATCTCAGACCTCTCATCAGTCGAAGAATCTCATACAGCGATCTAAGCTCACTATTAGTGATGGTCATCTTGAAAGGATATATAGATAAGATGAAATATGCTCTATAGATTTCAGAGACTTAATTAGACGAAATATTAGAAGAAAGTTTAGTTAAACTACGACAAAAAGCTTATCTGATTTCCGCAGCTATAGATTTTAATTCTGCCCTAAATTTAATTAATCATAAAAATCAATTAAGTAAATTTGATTTAGTAATTATTAATGGCGAGAATAGACGCTTAGAGGCTTTAGAATTAGCTAAATTATTGAGTTCATATAAGTTAAGTCAAATTACCGTAGTCACTTATATGACGAAAGCTAGTCTGAATGAGGCTAGTAGATTTGGTGCTTATGGCAGTTTTCTAGAAGACAGTCATAGTATAGTAAACTTCTTAGATCATTTAAATGAAAGAATAGAAACTAAATACCAAAAGAAAAACCTAATATCTATAGTAGGCTTAGATACTAATAAAGAAAATACTTACTTGTTACTTAGTCTTGCTAAATATTTAAGTCTATTAGATAAGCGAAGCCTAATCTCTGAGACAGATTTACATCCGCGTCTTAAATTTAGATTAGGTATCAAACATTTTAAATCACTACTGCATGAAAGTAACACTGAAGCTATATTTGACTATAATTGGCTTAAAAGCTATTTAGAGCCGAGTTCCATTAGCTCTAAAACCTTTTACCTGAGTCTGTTTGATAAAGTCCAATATAAATTAAATAATACGATTAACCTTGAGAGATTAAATACTGCGATAGATATTAGTATAGAAAAATTTGATTTTCATCTAATAGATTTAGGCTCTGATTTACATTCTCAGCTAAATCTAGAGCTACTCAAACGTACACGTTATTTAATAATAAATATTAATGCTGAACCTTTTATAGACCAGACTTATAAAGAGCTTAAAAGTTTTTTAGAAAAAGAATTCGCTTTAGAATGTTACTGCGTTTTGCACTGTGAATCAAAAAAACAAGCTAGTAAATATTCTCAGCTTAATGCAGAAGAGTGGCTAGAGGTACTAAATGAATTACCTGTAATAGTCTCAGAATTAGGCTTAGAGTTGAATGATTTCCTTGGATCTAAACAATATCAAAAGAACCTAGCTTATTTAACCGCTAAATCTCTATTAGAAAAATTTCAATTTTTTTTAAATGAAGCAGAGGAAACTAAAGAGGAGAAAAAAT
>DAISHM010000336.1:0-1967 GCA_036822535.1 Candidatus Caenarcanales bacterium | reverse complement strand
AATTGCGATCCCACCACGCGGCATAAAATCACCCAAAACCTTTATAGATTTAGGTTTTAGCAAAGAATATAAATCATTAGCTATTTTATTAATGACAAATTCATGAAAAATACCGGTATTGCGGTAGGAAAATAAATATAATTTCAAAGATTTACTCTCTACAATAAACTCATCTGGAATATAGCTAATATAAATTTTCGCAAAATCTGGCTGAGAAGTTTTAGGACAAAGACAAGTAAACTCATGACAATCTAAATTAATCACATAATCATTAGATTTACATAAGTTAGGAATAGCCTCTAAACTAGCCTCTTCAGGAGAGCTGGGGTACTTAGTCTCAGCAGCACCTAATAAACTTAAATTTTCACTACCAGAAAGCATTATATTCATAATACAACACTCAAAATTACCAAAATTTAAAACTTATGAGAGAATTTAGTAAGATGTATTCGATCAAAGTACTAGTCATCGGAGATAACGCATTCGCTAGATCTGTAGTAGAAAAATTAAACGCTGATGACAATGAGCAAAATTTAGAAATAATCAGTATATCTCGTGAAGAAGATTTTAGCTTAGGCTCTGAAAATATTACGGTAAACGAGTACGAGCTAGGCAAGATTTTAGATATAGCTTTAGCTAGAAGAGTAAGTTTAAGCATAGTCTGCGATGTAGAGCTTATTGCTAAAGGAATAGTGGATCTCTTTAATACGGAAGGTCTTAGTATATTAGCACCCAACTTAGAAGCGGCTGAGATATGTTTATCTCGTAATAAATTTAAAGAATTTACTCATAGACATATGATTCCAAGCAGTTCGTATGTTAGCTTCGAAAATAAAGATCTCTGTATCGCTTATCTAGAGCATTTAACTTTTCCTATAACAATTAAAGCTGATCATATCTTTGAGACTAATTATGAAAAGAAAGAATTTATCGCTAAAGAAATTAATGATGCTATAGCTTTTATCGAAGATTATTTCTCTCAGCCGTTTTTAAGCACTTTTAAAAAGCGCCTTATACTTGAAGAATATATAGTTAGTGAAGAATTTTGCACTAGTTTAATCTATGATTCTAAAACTGCTTTGAGTTTAATACCGATAAAGTTACACCGTGAATATAATGAATACAGTAATGTATTTCATGAGAAATCTGCTAGCTCAATCCTAGACAGTGGTTTAGATGAAATCATTTTTAATATTAATACTCTAATCATCAAACCTTTTTTAAATGCTTTAATCGAAGATGGTATAAATTTTTCAGGATTCTTTAGCTTTATTACGAAATTCAGTAAGGAAGGTGATTTAGTCCTAGATAGATGTGAGATACTAGCACCAGAACTCTGTGCTGAACTAGGTTTAGATTTAATTGAAGAAAATTTATTTGATTTATTTTTTTCTAGCGTTCAAGCTAAATTAGATTTTTATCGAGATGGACTTAGATATGTTAATTTAGCGGGAGTAGCTCTAGACCTAGATTATCAGCACCCTAATCCGGAATCACTAAACGAGGATAAATTCTTACAGATAGAAAGAACTGCTTCTAATTCAAATTACCGTATAAAAGTACAAATTTTATCTAATGAGACAAGAGATTCAGTAAGGCTTTTTATCTATGCACCGAGTGAAACAGAAGCTAAAAACTTCGCTAGGACAGTAGCCTCTGAATTAAATTTACTAAGCGAGGAAAACGATATCTTTAATTATATCTAAAGATAATCTCTGATATATAATGGATATTAGGAAATGCAGAATTTAGTATACATCGGCATAACTATTCCTAATCAGAGGCTTAACCCTCTTGCAGCTAAGCTTGCTTTCTGTAATGCTGACGAACTAAGTAAAATAAAAGTATCTCAAGATGATATTGGAAATTTTCTTGAGTTTTTAAGCGATATACCCTGCATTGAAGAAATAAGCTTAATTTCTACCTGTAACCGTTTTGAATTAATTATTTTTTTAAAGGATAAGTTC
>DAISHM010000335.1:0-2001 GCA_036822535.1 Candidatus Caenarcanales bacterium | reverse complement strand
TCACAAGCTGGAGCTGTCTGTCAGACTCGTATGGCTGGTTATTGGTGGGCGGGAGCGCCAGTTAGCTTCTGGCCAGAAGATGAAGAGGCCGTAAAAGAAATTAAGTCCTCATGGGTAGAGCCTTTCGGTGATAGAAGGCAAGAATTAGTAATTATCGGTATTGATATGGATAAAGAGGAGATTATAAATAAGCTGGAATCCGCTCTGCTAACGTAAGATGAACTCGCTTTAGGTAAAGAGGCTTGGCTTGAGTTTAAAGATCCTTTTCCAGTCTGGGGTGAGATGGAAGAAGCGGCGGCTGTTTAGGGGCTGTGCTTTAAGATTTAAGTCTGGGTATTTATATAATAAATTAGCTAAAGAATAAATACTAACTTTTAGATTCATTGGTATTAGAATAAATATATTCAGGCTGCTGAACTATATACCATGGATGCAATAGAACAAAATTTCCTTAATGAATTAGATAATAAACTATGGAAAGCTGCCGATAAGCTCCGCTCTAATATGGATGCTGCTAATTACAAGCACGTGGTTTTAGGTCTGATTTTTCTGAAATATGTATCAGATGCTTTTTTAGAAAGGCAAGAAGAGCTGATACGTTTATTTAAAGAAAATAGTGAGGGGAACATATATTATTTAGCTCGTGAAAATTATAGTTCAGATGAGGAATATGAAGAGGCTATCAAAGCAGAGCTAGAAATAGATGACTATTATAAAGAGAAGAATGTCTTCTGGGTTCCAGCACACGCTAGGTGGAATTTTCTAAAAGAGAAAGCCACTCTAGATATCGGTGCTGTGTTGTGGCTGGATTCACGAGGGAATGACGTGAAGCTGAAATCGGTCTCATGGTTAATTGATAATGCTTTCGATGAGATAGAAAAAGAAAATACTAAACTAAAAGGTATTCTAAATAGGATTACTAGATTTGATGTAGAAAATAGTAAACTTATTGGTTTAATTAATGCCTTTTCTGATACGAGTTTCACGAGACCTGAATATAATGGACAAAAACTTGAGTTACACAGTAAAGATATTTTAGGGCATGTCTATGAATATTTTTTAGGTGAATTTGCTAAAGCTGAAGGTAAGCAGGGAGGACAATTCTACACGCCTAAAAGTATAGTTAGTTAGATTATTGAGATGTTAGAGCCTTATGAGGGGAGGGTTTATGACCCTGCGATGGGGTCTGGTGGTTTTTTCGTTTCTAGTGATAAATTTATCGAAGAGCATGCTAAGGAAAAGCATTATAAAGCAGCAGAGCAGAGAAAAAATATTTCAGTATACGGGCAAGAATCAAATCCTACTACATGGAAATTAGCTGCTATGAATATGGCTATTAGAGGTATAGATTTTGATTTCGGTAAAAAGAATGCAGATTCCTTTTTAGATGATCAACATCCTGATTTAAGAGCTGATTTCGTAATGGCTAATCCACCTTTTAATATAAAAGACTGGTGGACAGAGGCTTTAGCTGGTGATGCTCGCTGGAAATATGGAACGCCGCCTGCAGGTAATGCTAATTTTGGCTGGATGCAACATATGCTTCATCATTTATCTTCTAACGGTTCTATGGCTTTATTATTAGCTAATGGTTCGATGAGCTCACAGACTAGTAATGAAGGGGAGATTAGAAAAAATATTATAGAAGATGATTTAGTCGAATGTATGGTAGCCTTACCCGGACAGCTTTTTACTAATACCCAAATCCCTGCGTGTATTTGGTTCCTAACGAAAAATAAATCAGCGATGAAAGATAAGGCTGATAGAAAAGGGAAGACTCTTTTTATTGATGCTCGAAATCTAGGCTATATGAAAGATAGAGTGTTACGGGATTTCACGAGAGAAGATATTAAAAAAATAGTCCAGACTTATCATAAGTGGCAGAGGACGATGAATGAGTATAAAGATGAAAAAGGTTTCTGCTATTCAGCTAATATAGAAGAGATTCGCAAGAATGATTATATTCTCACTCCGGGTAGATTTGGGAGTGCCGCTGTTAAA
>DAISHM010000334.1:0-2022 GCA_036822535.1 Candidatus Caenarcanales bacterium | reverse complement strand
ATGCGTTTACCTAGATTTTTATAGAAAGGAGGAAGTAAAAAAATTATCTGTGAGCGGATTAGAAAAGATAACCAAGTCTGTATAGTCTTTTGATCTAAACCCAATTCTTTAGATAAGCTTGTAATATTTAATTCTTGAGCTGTTCTCACGGCAAGTAATTCAATAAAGCGCCCGTAATTATAGAGATTTTGTTCTTTTAAATGCTTACTAATATCTCTATCAATAAAAGTTTTTACGTAAGAACTGTACCAAAGCTCAATATCTATTCCTTTATTCGTCCAGATTTCAGGATAGCAACCTCTATAGGCAAGCTCCTGCCACTTAAGCTTTTTTATTTTAGATTGAATCTCAATGAAAGAAAAAGTACTAAGCTCAAGGATAGCAGCCCTGCCAGCAAGCGACTCTTGCACCCCTTCCATTAAGGAGAATTGCTGTGAACCAGTGATAATAAATCTCCCTGGCTGTCTATTTTTATCTATTTCAATTTTTATATACGATAGTAATTCTGGCACCTCTTGTATCTCATCCAGAATCAAGACTCCAGAATATTCTGACAAAAAGCCCACTGGATCACTTTTCGCATAATTCCTAAGGCTCAAAGAATCAAAACTTAGGTAAGCTGCATCAGGGAAAAGCTGTTTAATCAAAGTAGATTTGCCAGTTTGCCTAGCTCCAGTTATTACTAAAGCAGGAAATTTTTTTATACTTTTAAGTATTAGTGGCTCTAGGCTTCTTTTTATATACTTGAGCATGATATAGATTATACCCACCTTTCATACAGAATAGGAGTTGCACTCCTATTCTGTATGAAAGGTGAATTCTTTATTCATATTTATTTCTGTCGTAAATTTTCTCACCCGCAGTATTTAATACAACTTTACCATTTAAATCCTTTAAGATTGCTCCTAGTGGATTTATAGAAGATAGTATTCCTTTTTCAAGTGGATTACGTCTTGACCACCCCATTTTCAAATTCAAATTTTTCCAATTCAACTCCAGCCTTTCCATGTTAATACATTTTACCATCAATACCAACAGAGAGACAACTTTACAGAGGCTTTTATGCTTTAATAATTAAGCGTGAAGCTCCAGATGCCTAAAACTAAGATGAAAGAAATAAGAATAATAATCTTATCCAGTATTCCAGTATCATTACTCTTCTCGCTATTTTCAGAAACGATATTCAGTAATCTAGAGGCACTAACAGGTATTATCCAAGAAAAACCAATAATAACGATACTTTCATATTTAAGTATTTTAAGTCTAGCTCTATTCAATCATTCTACAAGGAAACTAATTTACAATCGAATAATTCACATACTAAGTTTAAGTCTCTGTCTTGGTTTATTTATGAATTACCTATCAAATGGCTTTAATGATGATGAGTGGTGGAATTTTTTATATGTACTTTCTTATTACTTGGTCTATATAGTTTTTATTACTTTAGGAGAGATCATGGATCATTACTCCTGTGTAATAAAATATATCAAAAATATATTTCCTCAAAAGAAAACAGAAGAACAGGAATATCCCTTCCTACTAGACGAACCGCTAGACACTATACATGAACGTAAAATCAGTGAAGATGATTTATCAAAACTAAAAAATAAATTACTAGCTACTAAAGGCAGTTCACAATCTTTCGTTCTTGGCATTATTGGAGCATGGGGATCAGGTAAAACCAGCCTGGGAAAACAGTTACATAATAGCTTAGAAAATAAGCACTCAAAAGAATGCAGTACAATTTGGTTTGAGCCCTGGAAATTTAAAGGCGAGAACAGTGTACAGGACAGCCTCATAGAGCATTTAGCGTCAGAGCTCCCAGCACAAAGCAGCGTATTAAAAGAATATGGAGATTTGCTTAAACATGAAGCTATCCCAGCTTTTATAAAGTTCTTCATAGACCTAGTCAATCATTCAAATTCAGAAAATAAATTTGAGGAACTGAAAGAATCTCTAGAAAAGCATGGCAAGCAAATTTATATTTTTATTGATGATTTAGACAGGCTAGATGCTAAAGAG
>DAISHM010000333.1:0-2022 GCA_036822535.1 Candidatus Caenarcanales bacterium | reverse complement strand
AGCTTGATAATTTAGTAGATGAGCTGCTACTGCTTCACCTTTTTTGCGATCTTCTAGGCGAGCTTCTAATTCTGCTAATTTTTCAGAACTTTTTAAGGCTTCTCGTATCGGATCATTTCCTGTCTCAATCTGTTCTAGGTTTCCTTTCATATTTCCAGTATTACGTTTGGCGAGCTCTGCTGCAAAATTGGCAGATGAAAAAGGATCTCCACTAAATGAGTTATTTGTATCAACCATGATCATGAAATAATAATAAAAAATTAGAGAAAAGTAAAGTTTTTTGTGCCGTCTCCTCCAGAAAGCCCAGCATGGCTTAACTTAATACAGGGAATAAACTAGTCTGAATGCCAGACGAAGATAAAGACTCTAAAACGGAACGAGCCTCCCCCCAGAAGTTAAGGCAAGCTAGGCAGCAAGGTCAAGTGGCTAAATCTCAAGATCTTTCAGGATCTATCGGAGTTTTAGTCTGTTTAATTATGCTAGGGCTTACTGGGCTTACTATCTCAGCTAAGATAGCTTATCTTTTTAGACATTTTTTTTCTAGAGTGAGATTTGAAGAAGTTAATAGTAATGGCTATTTCTCTTTAATAGTCTCTGCTATAGGTGAGTATATTATGCTCGCTGCACCACTCTTAATCACTATTTGGCTTGCTGTCTTTATGAGCACAGTCGCTCAGGTCGGTATCAATATTTCATTTAAGCCACTTGAGTTTGATATTAATAAAATAAATCCTATAAATGGGATGAAACGCTTAATCTCACTGCGTTCTATCATTACTACGACTATAGGTTTGACGAAGATGACTATTATTGCAGCGATGACCTGGTCTATGTTTATTAATAATCATTTGATTACAGTAATTATGAAGCCTATTAGTCTTGCTCATACTCTAAATGCCATCGGGGCTATTTCTTGGGATTTATGTATAAAGATTGCAGCGGTAATGCTGATTTTAAGTATAGTAGATTATATTTATCAAAAATGGCAGTTTTTAGAAGATCAGAAAATGTCTAAGGAAGAGGTAAAGCAGGAGTATAAGAATCAGGAAGGTGACCCTCATATAAAAGGCAGAATTAAACAAGCTCAGCGTGCAGTCGGGCAGAAAAAGGGTCTGAAAGCTAATGTACAAGAAGCAGACGTAGTAGTTACTAACCCTATTCACTTAGCTGTCGCTCTGAAATATGATCGTAATGGTAATTCTGCGCCCGTAGTCGTCGCTAAGGGTAGTAGATTGCTTGCTGAAAGAATAAAAGAATTCGCTCGCAGTGCAGATGTCATGATAGTAGAAAATATTCCACTAGCTCGTGCTTTATATAAAACCTGTCCTGTAGATCATGAAATTACGCCAGATCTTTATGTAGCGGTAGCTGAAGTTTTAGCTTTTGTTTACAAGCAAAAGAATAAGAGTTTGGTGTAAGTTATACGGCAAAAATATAATTTAACTTTAAATACTTTACAATATTACTTGATCTAGTTTTAATTTGACTTGAATTTAGCTAAATGAATCATAAATCTGAGAATTGGCTTAAGATTGCTAAAGAGGATTTTGATTCATTATGTGCAGATATTACAGAAGCTAGAACTAGTGTAATGTTTAAAGAAGCTAGGAAAATATTTTTATGGTTAGAAAAAAAACTGAAATAGAATTAAAAGAACTTATAGATAAAGTGATTTTTTCTGTAACGGAAAGCTTTAATGTTGATGAAATTTTTTTATTTGTCTCTTATGCAATAGGCACTGAAATTGAGTTTAGTGAGGCGGATATTGCAGTTATCTCTCCTGTTCTTGAAGTTAATAAATCTATTTGTCTAAATGCTTTGAAAATAAAACAAAAAGTAAAGCTTTTTGAGCCTTATTTACAGTTACTTGCTTTTCCCTCTGAGACCTATTATTCGGAGAAATTTATAGATCCAGATTTTATTAAAGAAATTAAAAGCACTGGAAAGGTTGTCTATCAAAAGACTGTTCAAGTTAAGGTAGTTTAGAGGAGATATTCTTAATTTAGCTGCTAGGTTTTTGTT
>DAISHM010000332.1:0-2023 GCA_036822535.1 Candidatus Caenarcanales bacterium | reverse complement strand
TCAGCAGATGATAATAAAGAAGTGCTAGGCTCTATCTGGTCTTCACAGCTTTTTAAAGAAAGAAACTTAGATGATGAATATATTTTATTAAATTTTATCGGTGGTGCTTTAAATAGAGAAATAAAGAATCTGAGTGAAGATGAAATCAGGGCAAAAGTACTTAGCGAGCTGGAATTCATTTACACAGACTTTTCTAAAGCCCCTCTAAAAGCAGATGACTTTAAAACTCTAGCGTTAAAAATCATTCCAGAAGCTATCCCCCAATTAAACATAGGGCATAAGCTAGTCCTAGAAAAGCTTAAATTACTTAGTGAAAATAGCGGAATATATTTAGTGGGTAATTACCTAGAAGGCGTATCTATAAAGGATTCTCTAAAAAGCGTTACTGAGGGGTTCCTAGCCAAGGGCCTTCCTCAGAAAAAGGAATATCATTAACGATATCTTCTAAAGTACTTCTGATACTTAAAAGTGAATTCTCTTCGACAATTTTAATAGGGATCTTTTTCTTACGAGAAATCTCATAAATCTGAGCATCAGGCTGAGCGTAGCTCTTAAGCGCAAATATCATATCTGCTTCATCAATAGTATTAGCGATACTCAGCTCTATTTCATGACCACTTAAAGACCTCTTCAATAAAGACTTAGAGATAGCATAAGGATATATCGCTAAGCTATTTCCATCTTTAGTAAAAGGGAAATTACTAATCTGGCTAGGAGGCTCCTCTCTATAAGCTCTTTCTAGCACAGTAATCTCATCAGTCTCTTTATTACGAGTACGCAGCTCTGGCTGCACCGTCCAGCCCCTCAGTATAGAATCTACACTCATCGCGACATTTTTATGGACATTCACTGTATATCTATCTATGATCTCTACACAGATATCAAATGTAGGCTTAGACGCTCTCTCTAGAATGGTTTTCCTAGTGCCACGCTTACGAGCTTCATCGTCCCCTAAAGTTACAGACTCTATACCACCGATCAAATCACTTAAGGTCGGGTTCTGAATTATATTCTCTAAATTAATACCATGTGCAGTACCTATCAGGCGTACACCACGCTCAGCGATAGTCCTAGCAGCATAAGTCTCTTCCTGAGTACCGATCTCATCAATGATAATTACTTCAGGCATATGATTTTCTACAGCCTCTATCATAATATCGTGCTGATGAAGATGCTTCGGCAGCTGCATTCTACGAGCCCTGCCTATAGCCGGATGAGGTATATCACCATCTCCCCCTATCTCGTTAGAAGTATCGATTACTACTACTCTTTGCTCTTGTTCAGTAGAAATTTTATAAGCAATCTCTCTCAGAATGGTAGTCTTACCCACCCCCGGTGGTCCTAAAAGCAGTAGGGATTTAGATTCCTGTAAACAATCTTTAATAATATCTACAGTACCGAACACTGAACGCCCAACCCTCATAGTCAGACCGACTATCTTACTAGTCTTATTTCTAATACAGCTTATACGATGTAAAGTACCCTCTAAACCAGCTCTATTAGAATCATTGAACTCACCTACCCTGCCAACTATATCGTCAATAAAGCTCTGGGTGACAGTTTTCTCACCTAAGATTATAGTTTTCTGTTTAGAAAATCTCGCTTCTGGAAGGCGACCTAAATCTAAAACTATTTCTATAAGTTTAGTCAGATCATGATTAAATAAAACTTGTTTAACTTCTTTCGGTAATAAATCTACTATTTTTTGTACGTCGTCTTTAACGATATTTACCATTCAGTTAATCTCTTTTTTTACTAATATTCCCATTTTAGGGGCTAAGTTTAATTTTGTACAGAAAAAGAGCGAGATTTTTTTAAAATCTCAGCACTAAGCTGCTTAGCGGCATTCAGATCTAGATCTAAAATCCTTTTCCTGAGCCAGGAGCCGATAGCGATACCGTCTATTTCTACTCCTAAAGCTCGGGCTTTTTCTAAACTTTTATCATTAATACCACCAGCTATCTGCACGAAAACATTAGGATACTTTAGCTGAGCCTGATTTAGAGTTTTTATCACTAAAGCT
>DAISHM010000331.1:0-2036 GCA_036822535.1 Candidatus Caenarcanales bacterium | reverse complement strand
CTTTGGCTCTGGGGGATGGTTCTGGGAATTAGGAGAAATTAATGGGGGCAGTTTACGTTTAGCTAACTAAACTTCCTTGCTTGATTAAAAGGCTATCAGAACTCATTTCAGCTGGTTTCTCTAAGCCCATAATATCTAAAATAGTCGGGGCTATATTACTTAAGCTATTTTTATCATCCTCATTATTTTTTAGACTGTAATTCTTATCTGCTAAGATGAAAGGCACTAAATTACAGCTATGTGCAGTCCTAGTAGTACCGTCTGCATCTACCATTTGATCTGCATTTCCGTGGTCAGCAGTAACGAAAAGCGTATAATTATTCGCTTCGCAAGCAGCTTTTACTGCCCCTAATTTAGTATCTACTATCTCTAAGGCTTTAAGTACAGCATCCCAATTACCAGTGTGACCGACCATATCTGGATTAGCAAAATTGCAGACTATAAGCTTGTAATCCTTCTCCTTATCTTCTAAGGCTTTAATCAGCTCTTCTGTGACTTCATTTATGCTCATTTCTGGCTTAAGGTCATAGGTAGCTACTTTAGGGCTCGGGATTAGCAGCCTCTCTTCTAAAGGAAAGGGATCTTTACGTCTACCATTAAAGAAAACTGTTACATGAGCGAATTTTTCAGTTTCAGCTATTCTAAATTGTTTTAAGCCTAACTTAGAAATATATTCACCTAGTGAGTTTGCGAAATTTTGTTCTGGTAAGCTTTTCTCATCAAAGGCTACAGGTAGATCTAACTTAGAATCATATTCAGTGAAGCAGGTATAAAGCAAATCTGGATGCTGGCTTTGATACTCTTTAAACTTTGCAGATAGCTGAATCGCTCTATCTGGTCTGAAATTAAAAAATATTATGGAGTCATTAGCTGCAATTAAGCCATTTTCATCAATAAGCGTAGGTTCTACAAATTCATCAGTATCACCGACCACCCTACCTGCATTAGCTGCGGCATAAATATAATAGTTAAGAATCGCATCCTTAGCTGTTTTTGCTTTAAGATCAGTACCTTCGCTAATCGCTTTGAAATATTTATCTGTCCTATCCCAATTTTTATCGCGATCCATAGCCCAGAATCTTCCAGATACTGTAGCTATGGAGATTTTAGTCGAAAGTTTCTCCATTAGCTTAGCAGATACTTTAGGAGGATCATCACGTCCATCACTAATTGCATGTAGCTTTATTTTAGTATTATCCAGACCTTCTCTACGAGCTAATTCTATAAGCCCCTCTAAGTGTCCTAAGTGTGAATGTACATCTCCTTCTGAAATGAGACCAATAAAATGTAATTTAGAATTATTATCCTTAGCGTGTTTTGCAGCTTTAATAAGAGCTGGATTTTTGTAGAAATCACCAGTACTAAGCATTTTAGAGATTTGAGTTAGTTTTTGATCATTAATCCTACCAGCTCCGATATTCTCATGTCCGACCTCTGAATTTCCCATTATTCCTTTAGGGAGACCTACTAATTCACCGCTTGCGTGCAGTAATGTATGAGGGTAATTCTTGATTAGATCATTAAAGTGAGGTGTTTTAGCTGCTAAAATTGCATTACCTTTTTTTTCTGTAGAATAACCCCAGCCATCTAAAATTAGTAATAAAACTTTTTGCATAAAATATTAATTATACTGTCTATTTACTTAACCTGTTCTTAAAATAGATCTGATACTTAAATCTTAGGTGCTTACGCTTAATAAAGTTTTTTATTAAGTATTTACCAGATTTTTATGGATGCAGTAAATCAGACTAGTAAAATGGAAATGGCAATGCAGATGGGACGTGAGACTACTCCTGAATTGCAAGGCAATATGGCTGAGAAAGTCGCTGAGATGGCTGAGAAAGCTGGAGGTATTCTTGCCGAGCTCACTGGGCAGCAGATTAGTGATAATGGTGGACGTATTGTTAAAACTCTAGAAGAAGGTGAAACTGATACTATCGCAGAAGGTTAGTTGTAGGTTTGATCTCTGATGCTTTTGTTAATTTGAAAATACAGAAAATAAATTAAGATTTTCCTGATGCTAAAAAACCCCTGAA
>DAISHM010000330.1:0-2066 GCA_036822535.1 Candidatus Caenarcanales bacterium | reverse complement strand
CTCACCATATTTTTCACGTACATTGTTAATTACTTCTTCGCGCCTATCTAAACAGAAATCCGTATCTATATCGGGCATAGACTTTCTTTCTGGATTTAAAAATCTTTCGAAAAGTAGACCATATTTAAGTGGATCTATATTAGTAATCCCTAAGCAGTAAGCGACTAAAGAACCTGCAGCAGAACCCCGCCCAGGACCTACTGGTATTTTTCTTTCTCTAGCCCAGCGTATAAAATCCCAGACTACAATGAAATAAGAGGCAAAGCCAGAGTCTGCCATGACTTGCAGCTCTAAATCCAGTCTAGAACTAATCTCTTCATTAATTTCCCCGAAGCGCTCTAAAGCACCATCATAAGAAATCTCTTTTAAATAAGTCTCAAAACTGTGTCCTTCTGGTATTTTAGGATCTGGCAAATGCATACCAGGATTAGCAAAAGACTCATAATCAGAGACTTTATGATAAATCTCCATAGTATTATCGAAAACTACTTCAGAGATTACATCCTCTGCTAAATGATCTCTAAATAAAGAGAACATTTCCTCCCCAGTCTTCAAATACTCATGGCTAGAGAATCTCATCCGAGGGAAATCAGAAATATATTTCTGCATCTGCAAGCAGAGTAAAGCATCATGTGCCCGAGCATCTTCTTTATTTGTATAATGACTATCATTAGTCGCTACTACTTTAATCGCTAATTCCCGAGCGAGTTCCATCATTAAAGGATTAACCTTTCTATCTTCTGGATAAAGATGATCTTGGATTTCGAAAAAAAAATCATCTTTAAAAATTTCTTGATATTCTAGTGCCGCCGTGCGAGCAGCATCTAAATTTCCTGCTAATAAATTATTATTTACTTCCCCACCTAAACAGGCAGATAAAGCGATAATTCCCTCAGAATACTGCCTTAAGAAATCTTTAGAAACCCGAGGTTTATAATAAAAACCATTTACACAGCCTTCTGAACAGATCTTAATTAGATTTTTATAACCTAAATCATTCTTTGCTAAAAGTACTAGATGAAAGAGTTTTGAGCGTTTACCTTTTTCACGATGATCTCCATTAACTATATAAACTTCACAGCCAATAATAGGTTTAATCCCATGTTTTTTTGCTTCATGGTAAAAGGTATAAACCCCAAACATAGTGCCATGGTCGCTAATAGCCAAAGCTGGCATATTATGCTCTTTAGCTTTTTTGCAGATATGCGAAATTTTACTAGCTCCATCTAAAAGCGAGAATTCTGTATGTAAGTGCAATGGCACATGGAATTTTTCGTTACTAGACATCTAGATATATAATATTAATTTATATCTTCATAAATTAATACGTTTTTTAGTTTTAGAATCATAGACAGGTAAGACAATAGGTTGTCAATTTCCTAGAGCAACATTATTTGATAAATTTTTTAAATTTTAGTTAAGTGATAAACACATAAGAACTCAACTGTATGAATATATCCACTTATACTAAAATCTAAATGGAAAATTACTTCACTGAAATTAAAATAGTTTTATCCTTACTTTTACATAAACTTTTAAATAGTTTTACTTACAGCCTCTGTTCTAGATGCAATCAAAATTTCATTAATGAAAAACAGAGCCTAATCTGCACGCAGTGCATAGAAAATAGCTTATTAACTAAAGCTACTGGAGTTAAAATCACCGAGAATGGTATAAGAATATATTTCACTAGCCTCTATAAAAAATCTTTACTAAGTGAAGTCCTTATGGAAAGCAGTATAGATTTAGAAGAACAGCTAAAATTTAATCAGGAACTAATTCTTAAATTCAAGCACGAAAAACCCAATCTATGTCTAGTTTTCAGTGAATATTTAGATATTTTTTTTAGAAAATATCTAGCTGATTTATTTTCAAAAAAAGAAAATCTAATTATTAGCTATGTAGCAGCTTACCCTAAACGTAAATATAATCAAGCTTTTCTTTTAGCCAAATATTTTTATAAAAGTATATTTAAATCACAGAAGATTAAACTAAGCTTCGCTAAAGACTTATTCTATAGAATAAAAGATACTCATAGGCTTGTAGATCTAAATCCTGAAGAGCGG
>DAISHM010000329.1:0-2066 GCA_036822535.1 Candidatus Caenarcanales bacterium | reverse complement strand
AGACAGAGGCACTCGCTCATATTAATAATCTAAAAGCTAAAGATGTAGAAATGCTTTTTATCGCAAGAGACTTCAGGATTATTTTAGCTACTCGGCATATCGCTGTGGAAAAGATAAAAACTCAATTAAAATCAAATTTAAGCTCAGTATTAAAACATTCTCGAGATATTTTACTAGATATTTTTTGTATTAAAGAACCGCGTATCGGCATAGCCGGTCTAAATCCTCATGCTGGTGAAAATGGTTTAATTGGGGATGATGAAAATTTATGGATTAAGCCTATAATCAATGAACTCAGAGAAGAATTCCCTGATACTTTCTTTTCAGATCCTTTAGCAGCAGATAGTTTACTAGCTTCAGCTGCACGGAAATATCTTACAGAGACCAGTCCAGAATATGATTTATATGTCTCTCCCTACCATGACCAGTGTTTACCTTTAATTAAAGGGATAGCAGGTTATCAAGCTATAAACATGACTTATGGATTACCTTTCATTCGAGTTAGCATGGATCACGGTTGTGCTTTCGATATCGCAGGAAGAGGAATCGCTGATTTTAGTGGACTTCAGGCTTGTACTGAATTTTGCATAAACATAGCGAAAAATTTACAGAGAACTAAAAATCTACACAAAATTTCTATTTTTGGGTAAAATAAGCATAGACTGAAATAGGAGATATAAAAACAATTAATTCTACAAATTTTAAGGGTAATAATCCATTTGGATTCAGAGGTAATAAAAGACCAAAAGTCTATGTTCCTCTTAACGAGCATATTAGAGCTAGAACACTTAGAGTAATAGACGCAGATGGTACTAATCTAGGTGAGCTCACTAAAGAAGAGGCCCTGAGAAAAGCCCAAGCTCAAGATTTAGATCTTTTCGTAGTTTCAGATAAATCAGACGTACCTGTAGCAAGGATTTTAGACTACGGTAAGTATAAATTTGAGCAGAGTAAAAAAGAAAAAGGCCAGAAGAAAAAACAGGGTGGAAACGAGTTTAAGGAAATTAAGCTTAGATATAATATAGATATCGGCGATTATAATACTAGACTTAATCAAGCTAAAAAGTTCTTAGAGAAAGGAAAGCGAGTTAAATTAAATATCACTTTGCGTGGTAGAGAAATGCAGCATAAAGATTTAGCTGTAGATCTTGCTAAAAAATTCGTGGCTGATGTATCTAATGAAGGTCATGCTGAGGGTGAAGTCGGTAAAATGACTGGTAAATCCATGATAATATTTATTATCCCTGGGGTTGATAAACCTAAGGCTAAAAAACTCGATAGCGAGACTAAAGATCATGTTGAGAACAATCCTGAGAGCTAAAATTCATAGAGCGAAGGTCACTATGTGTGATCTAAACTATGAAGGTAGTATCACTATTGATAGAGATTTACTAAAGAAAGCTGATATTAAAGAGTTTGAGCAGGTTCAAGTTCTAAATATTAATAACGGTAATCGAATTATTACTTATGCCATAGAAGGTGAAGATGGAGTTATAGGTATTAATGGTGCAGCTGCAAGGCTTTTTCAGAAAGATGATCTAGTAATTATCTGTGCCTATGCTCAGCTCGATAATAATGAGTTAGAGACATTTAGCCCTAATATTCTCTTAGTCGACGAAAATAATAAAGTAAAACTTAGTAAAGATTTGGTTTTAAATTAAGACCTGCAAAAAATGAAATTTTTTGGTGCTTCTTTGGTGAGTGTTTTCTTGTGTTATATTTAGAAAAAAGAAGCGTATCTTATTTTTTAAAAGATATGGCTTTTAGAAACCGAGGACTGTTAGCTCAGTTGGTAGAGCACATGCTCGACTCGCATGTGGTCACTGGTTCAAGTCCAGTACCGTCCACCATTATTTAATAGTTAAACGTTCTCTGTAGTATTATTTCTTTGAATATCTTCTTCTGTAACAGTGCTGTGAGCCGTATTTTCAGTGGTTACTGTTTCAGCAGCAGCATCATTCTGAATAGACGCAGCCTCAAAGCCACTAGCATCGACTAAAGATCTAAGTGAGTTTACTAAATTATTTGTCGCTGTATTCCCAGCATTAATATCCTCAAAGCCGCTT
>DAISHM010000328.1:0-2075 GCA_036822535.1 Candidatus Caenarcanales bacterium | reverse complement strand
ACATATTAGAAATCGATGATCAAACCATTTCTGATATGTTTGGCACTGTATACACTGATAGACAGGAAAATGGTCTTAGTATTCAGAAAATTAGTAGACTAGTTGCAGAGAAATTCGAGCTTAGCGTAGATGGATTAAAAAGCTCTAAAAGATCCCAACACATAGCTCAGGCTAGACACATAGCAATCTTCCTAAGTAACGAACTCTTAGGAATTAGTTATCAGCGCATCGGTGAGTTTTTCGGTGGCAGAAAGCACAGTTCAGTAATTCACTCAATAAAAACAGTCTCAAATCAACTTAATACCAAACTTTCTAAATCAAAAGATTTGAAAAAGCTTATAGATGATATAAGATCTAGCTTAAGGGAATAAGCGGTTTATTATGGAAAGCACTAGTAAGGATAGCGTTCAAATCACTTACAGTAAGGAAAACCCTTTTCTTGCAAGTATCATAGAGAATTATAAACTCAATAAATCTGGCTCTAGTAAAGATACTCGCCATATAGTCTTTGATTTGTCTGGCACTGGCATGAAATACGTTCCAGGAGATGCTCTTTATGTAATTCCTGAGAACGACCCAGAACTAGTTAAAGCTACTTTAGCAGAACTAGATCTAGATTACGCTTTAGAGTTTGAGACAGAAAGATTCACTAAAGAAGTAAATATTACTAGACCTAGTAATAAACTATTTACATTTATCGCCGAAAAGACTAAATTAGATGCTAAAGTCCTTGCAGAAGAAATGTCAGGTTACTCTAGTTTAGGCGTAATCAGCTATATAAAAGGTAAATTCCCTGATTTTAAAATTAGCACTAATGAACTGATTGAAAATTCATCAAAAGTCTTAGGCAGAGCCTATTCTATAGCATCTTCCTTAAATGCACACCCGGTGAGAGTAGAACTTTGCATATCGAGGGTAGATGTAGTAATAAATGGACAGAGGGTTCTAGGGCTTTGCTCTAATTATGTCAGTGACAGAGTTCCACTAAATCAGAATTCTGTAAAAATTTATTTACATCATAATGAGAAGTTTAGATTACCTGAAAATAAAGAAACTGACATTATTATGATAGGCCCTGGTACAGGGATAGCACCTTTTAGAGCTTTTATTGAGGAGAGGAATTTTTATCGTAAAAAAGGCTTAAAAGTCGGTAGAGACTGGTTATTCTTCGGAGACCAAAAATCGGATTATGATTACCTATACGGTGAAGAGCTTGAGAGCTATCGTAAAGATTTTAATTTAAAAATTGATTTGGCTTTCTCTCGTGATCAAGATTTTAAGATCTATGTGCAAGATCGCATGAAAGAGAATGCTAGTGAAATATTTAGCTGGCTGGAAAATGGAGCCCATTTCTATGTATGTGGTGATGCTAGAAAAATGGCGAAAGATGTAGATTTAGCATTAAGAGAAATTATTAAAGAGCATGGTAAAGATCCTGATTTATATATTACAGATCTAAAAAATATGCAAAGATATTCTAGAGATGTCTACTAGAAAGTGAATTTACTCTTTGCAGCTATTGGTACTATTATCGGAGCGTTAATTTTTGTTATCGCTGATTATAGAGTTTTAATCACAGCTTTTATCTGCTTATTTATTTCTAGCCTAGCTTTTACTACCTTAACTAAATATCGTAAAGAAATAATAAGCCTACTAACTTTTGTTCTGATAATGTTTTTTAACTATAATTTCAGAGCAGAGCATTTAGAATTTTTAGATCCAGATCTTTTAATTAAGGAAAAATCTAAGCCATATTTTAAAATCGAAGCAAAATTAAACCGCAAAAGCTTTAATAATGCAGAGTTCATTATCTCGCTGCGTGATAGAGATAAAGATTTATATGATTATTTCCAGGAGTGCTTTTTACCATTTAGATTTTTATTAATTACTAATTCTGAGCGAGGATTGAGTGAGTGGGATGAACTTAGTTTTAATGCTAAAAAAATTCATTTCGATAAAATTAGTAAAAATCAGAATAAATTTCTAAAAAAAGAAAAAGTCTTTTTCTCCCTGAAAGTCATAGAAAAAGATAGAAAAAGGATTTTAAATTAACACTAAATAAACACATCTTAGAA
>DAISHM010000327.1:0-2102 GCA_036822535.1 Candidatus Caenarcanales bacterium | reverse complement strand
CATTAATGATTAACAGAATTAATACTACTGCTGCAATATGTAAGGTATATTTCTGCCACCATTTAAAATGTGAAAAGCTGACTACCAGCATTACTGGAATGCCAAGTATAACGTAGATGAATTGTTTACCAATAAAAGTCCACGCAGATTCAGTGTAGTGATAGGACTCTGCCCATGAGGCACTAGATACAAAGACGAAGCCTATGACGATGATAGCTAAGCTCAGTATCATCAAAGGTTGGTCTACTTTAGAGATATTATTCGGAGAAATATTATTCACTATTAACAATGATAATTCATTTTCTTAAGAACAATATCCTTAAAGACTCTACCTCTTTCTTCAAAATTTTTAAACATATCAAAACTCGAGCTAGCTGGCGTGAGTACGACTGGGATTTTATGCTTTGAGCTTAGCGCCATATCTACAGCCTCTTCTAAATCTTTTACTTTTTTAAAGTTTTGAAAATTTCGATCTAATAAAGCAGCCTCTATTTTAGTGCTTAGTTCACCGATAATATAAACTTCTTCTGCTCTTAGGCAGAGTATTTCAATAAACTCATTTAGATCTAAACCTTTATCTTTACCACCTACTATCGCTAAACACTTTTTAAAGGCTGCCAATGATTTAATCGCAGACTCGGGGTTAGTCGCCTTACTGTCATTATAGAAATCTTTACCATGGATAGAGGCGACAAATTCCAAGCGATGCTCTACTGGATTGAATGTCTTTAGACGCTCTAAAAATTCAGTACTGCAAATATCGGTGAAATCAGAAGAAGCTAGGAGAGAAGCTAAGACATTAGAGTAGTTATGCAAACCCTTAAGTTTAATTTCATCAATGTGGCAGAGCTTTTTAATTCTTTGATTTATTCTTAAATAGAAATAATCTTCGTGTAAAAAGGCTAGATCGTGCTTAGCAAGCGAGCTTAGCTCACTAAGATTAACGTTGCTAGAAAAGAATTTCACTTTACTTAGATATTTTTCAAGCTTTTCATTTGCCTCAATATTATTGATAAACTCTTGAGAGAGTTCACGCAAATAAGCGTCATCATAATTAAAGATAAGGCTATTTTCATAATTTTTAGATAAGTTAAAAAGCTTTTTTTTACTAGCTTTATACTCATCCATGCTTCTATGCCAATCTAGATGATCTTCTGTAAGGTTAAGGTATATAGCAGCCTGTGGTGGATACCTTTCTAGGATTAATTGTTTAGAGTAAAAAAGCTGGAATGAACTAATTTCTAGGACAGCGATATTAGATTTACTATAACTCCAGAAATCTAAAAAAGGTGTACCATTGTTACCGACAGCCTTAGTCTCTAAAAGATGTGCTGTAAGCTCAGTAGTAGTAGTTTTACCATTAGTGCCAGTGATACCTATATAGCGAACCGCATTAACAGTGCTTTCTAAGTCTTGTAATTTAGTAATAAATAAATCTAAATCTGTTAAATATTTTATCTTTTCAATCTCTACTAAATGGCAGATATGCTGAATAATATCTGAGTCGGGTTGAAAGCCTGGGCTAATCGCTACTATGTCGATATTATCAAGGAGACTGAGTTCTTGAGTGCCGAAATGAAACTTAACTCCTTCTTCAGTTAGAAAGCTAATCTGTGATTCTAATTCATGGAATGCTTCTCGTTCACGCTTTTCTATAACTGTAATATCGTAGAGTTCGTCATCTAAAGCATGTCTAATTAAAGAAAAAGCTGTTTTACCTAAACCTAATATCGCTATTTTATCCATGAAAATCTTACCAGTAGAAGAAAAGCCCCATATGATTACCTATATAGTTCCATGTAATTTTATCAAAAATTTCTTTTAAAAGCGGAATCCCTCTTCCACCTTCACTTTCAGCGCTAACTTCATCTATGCTCATATGTTTATGACGCTGCCAATTAAAACCTTTACCTGGGTCTATGATAACGATTTTTTGTGAGCCTTCTTTTTCTTAGTAGCCTACCTGTACGTGCGCTTCGCCAGAACCTCTAACTCCATACTGGGCTACATTCGCAAAAGCCTCTGTTAGACCGAGTCTTAGGATGAGGCAGCTTTGCTCAGATAAACCATGTGCTTTACAGTCATCAATTAATTGTTTTATA
>DAISHM010000326.1:0-2105 GCA_036822535.1 Candidatus Caenarcanales bacterium | reverse complement strand
TTAACCTTTCAGCCGACTAAACCTATATCAGCAATAGAATATTGAGCACAATTGTTTGGGCAGCCAGTTACTGAGATCATTAGCTCTTCTTTGAAATTAGGGAATTCATTGTCTAAGTAATTAAAAAGCTCTTTAGCTCTAGCCTTAGTTTCGACTATTGCAAGATTACAGAATTCAGTACCAGTACAGGCTACACCTAATTTCGTAAAAGCTGAATAATCCACTTTCAGGTTATAGCTAAGAGCCTTTTCTAGACAGTCTTTTAGTTTAGGCTCTGCTACATTGACGAGAATGAGATTCTGTTTATTAGTGCTTCTGACTTCTTTAGTCACTGAAAATTCATCAGCTAATCTAGCGATATTTGCTAAATCTAGATCAGTGGTTCTGCCACTGATGAAAGCTATTCCTACAGCGTAATTACCATTTTTTAATTTAGTAACGCCAAGATGGTCATGGTGACTGTCTTTAGGGCTAGGGAAGTATTCTTCCGCTCCTGTATTCATGATTTTCAGTAATGGAACTCTAGTTAATTTATAGCCAAGTATCTTCTCTGACTCATCTAAAAAGCGCTCCACTCCCCAGTCTTCGACCAAAAACTTTATTCTAGCTTTATGACGCTTATCTCTAAAACCATGGTCACGATAAACAGTAGTCACTGCCGTAATTACGTCTTTGGCTTCTTCTCTTTTTATGAAAACAGGGAAATTTTTAGCTATTATTGGCTTGGTACTCAATCCACCACCGACTTTTAGTGTGTAGCCTTTCTCTTTAGTTATAGGATGCTCTACTCCCACTAGTGAAACACAGTTAATGTCTGGCTGCGAGCACCAGTGTGCACAGCCGGTAACTGACATTTTATATTTTCTAGGTAAATTAGAAAAATCTCTATTTCTAGTCATGAAATTATCGATGTCTAAGAGTTCATGGCTAGCATCGAAAATCTCATCTTCGATCAAACCCGCTAAGGGACAGCCAGTAATATTACGTGTGACATCACCGCAGCCACCCATTACATCCATACCGACTTCTTGTAATTCTCTCACTATATTAGGTATGTCTTCTATTTTCAGCCAGTGCATTTGCACGGCTTGGCGTGTAGTAATATCGATTACGCCTTTAGCGTAGCGTTTCCCTAAATCTGATAATTTATATATCTGTCTGCTATTTAGCTGACCACCTGGTATTTTTATGCGCATCATAAAGAAACCATCTTCTTTAGGTTTCTGTGCGTAAATGCCGTACCACTTAAATAAAGGAACTAGATCCTGATCTACAGCAGAGAAACCTGTTTTAGAAGCTTCTAGGATATGCTCCCAGACATCTAAGCCATTTACTCGCTGTTTTAGAGCTTCTATATCACCAGCCATGGGGATTATTATAGCTAAAAATGAAAACAGGGGCTATTTAAGCCACTGTTAATGAAGTAATGTTTCTAGAATCCAAATCTTTGCGAAGAAGAAAAGAAGAAGAACTGAAGAACATAAGATTTAGATTGCTGAATTTCCCCCTTTACTTAAAACCTTTTAAACACTTTAACCTAGTTTTTTGAGATAGGAGATTGTTTTGTAATCCCCAGCATAGCGGCCTTTGAGGTACTGTTATATTTCACTCTCCGACACTATATAATCATCGTTTTGTATGTCGAAAACATCTGTAGACTTAGCAAGCCAGATATGCTTTCCTTTTCTTAGGCGATTTTCACGCACCCAGAGTAGTTTGTCGTTATCGCTTAATTTGAAAAGCTTGTTAGCGACTAGGTCCCAGTCATGCCCATACCATTTAGGAGTTAGTTTGCCATTTATTAGACTGAAATTGAGTTTAGATTTACTACTCAGACCTTCTCTTACATATTTACAATCTGAGTCTACTACTACCGTATGCACTTCCCAAGTCCCGAATAAGCGAGGATCGGAGGATTGGCTGCTGATAGATAGCTTTACTGGCGCATAGGCATTTAAAGCTGCTGTAGAACTTAAATTGCTAATTAAAACTAAACTCGCTGTAGATACAAGCCTTTTCATTTATCCCCCCTGTAAACTTGATGCTTACAAATTTATTAATCGGCTATTTGGGGGAGAAACTTTAGCCTAAAAAAAATTTTTTAA
>DAISHM010000325.1:0-2124 GCA_036822535.1 Candidatus Caenarcanales bacterium | reverse complement strand
TAGCTGTAATATCTTCGTATTTGATGTTATTATCACCAAACTCTAAAAACTGCTCTGCAAACCAATCTGAAACAGCTTGGTGATTTCCAGCATTATTAATTAATAAGAACTTTTCTGAATTAAATTTATAAATGATTAAATCATCAATAATACCAGCAGCGTGATTTAAAAGGCAGGTATAGAGAGCTTTTCCTGCTTTTAAATTACGGAGATTATTCGTAGTTAAATAATCTAAAAATGCTTCAGCAGCAGTGCCTGTAAACATAAACCTGCCCATATGAGACACATCAAAGACCGCAAGCTTCTCCCTCACTGCATTATATTCATTTAAAATACTGGAGTAAAAAACAGGCATTTGCCAGCCATGAAAATCGACGATATTAGCATTAAGCTTTAAGTTTAATTCATGTAATACTGGAAACTTCATTTACTTTTAGTCTAATACAAAAAGCTCCCCAAGAGTAGGGTGTGGAAACACCATATCTGCTATTTCTGCATAAGTCAGACCTAAATGAATTAAAGGTACTGCAATAGAAATAAGATCAGTAGCTGATTTCCCTAAGATAGAACAGGAGACTAATTTCTTTTTCTCAGTCGCAAAAATAAATCTAATATAAGACCTCTCCTCACCGATTAAACGTGCCTTAGCATTCTCAGCCCAGCTTTTTTCAAGTATAAAAAAATCATCTGCATATTCACGCTTTACTTTCTCTAAGCTCATTCCACATTGGGCAAATTCAGTATCAGTAAAAATCACTAAAGGAATATGATCTAGATTAGGTCTGCACGGTTTATCATCAGCTTTTATAGCCTTAATCAAACTTTTAGCCTCAGCATAAGCATAATGAGCGAGTGGCATTTCTTCACTAAGATCCCCTACTAAAAAAACTCTATCTTTTAATTTCAAGGAATCTAGCTCAGTGAGTAAATCTCTTTTATTCAAAATCTGTGAAAATTCACCTAAACTCTGTGCTGATGAAGCATCTAAGGTGCTTCCTAAGTTTCCAGAAAAAATATTAGGTAAAACCAGCTCCCTACCTATCGCTACAAATATTTTATCTTCACTAATCGCTTCATAGTCTATATTTTTCACAGAAGTTTCTATCTTTATACCTTGTTTATTTAAATTCGCTTTTATTCTCTCTCGCAAATCCTTATCTAAGAAACTCAGAATATCGTCAGCCATCTCTATGATTCTGACTGATTTCCCCAATCTTCTTAACATAGAAGCCAATTCCACTCCGATATAACCAGCCCCAATAAAGCAGTAAGAATCGGCTAAACCAGACTCTAATTTAAGATCACAAAAAAAGCTATCGCTACTAATCGCTTTCTCTTTAGCTTTTTCTTGATTAAGCTTCTCGAAATTAATCTTCCTAGGTCTAGAACCAGTAGCTATAATAAGATAGTCTATATTTTTAAATTCTCTTATATACTGGGATTCAGCACTTTTAATGACATAGCCCTCATCATCACAGCTTTTCACCTTAACTGAAAAAGTTTCTGAATCTAAATATAGATCAGCTTCACCTTTTATAATCTCTACCTCAGCCTTAGTCAAACTCTGCTCTATCGCTTTTTCTAAAATAGTTTTATGCTTTTTCAGTAGCTTTAAAAAATCTTTTTCGTCTTTAATAGTACCGAGAAGCTTACTCGGGATGCAGCCTCTATGCAAACAAGCTCCACCTAGTTTATATTTTTCAATTAAAATTATTTTAGCTTCGGGATAGGCTTTCCTTAACTCTAAAGCAGACTGATAACCAGCTGGACCAGAGCCTATGATTAGGAAAGATTTAGACATAGTAATAAAGATAGCCTAAAGAGTTAAAAGAGTAAAAGCGGTTTATAAAATTTCTATAGTGCTTGCATAAATAAGACCATCTACACTTTTCACATAGACTCCTATTTTCTCTTTAAAGATCAGATACTCATCTTCACTACAGATGGAGAAGATTTTTATATTATGATCAACTAAAAAACCATAATCCAATGAATCTCCCTTATCACCATGCCCTTTGGAAATATCTAGCACTGAATAATTCATAATCCCCTGTTTATTCATAAGTTCTCTGAGTTACTCAAAGAAGCGCTGCTGAATAATAATCTCAACTTTTTTCATTTTCT
>DAISHM010000324.1:0-2124 GCA_036822535.1 Candidatus Caenarcanales bacterium | reverse complement strand
AGAGTAGAATTTAGCATCTAATATTGATTTATTATCTGCGGTAGACATTCTTTATTTCGAGGGATTGTTTTTGCTTATCAAGATCTTTGCAGATAAGCGATATTAAATAATCTTCAATGAAAAAAGCCTGCTCCTTACTGATAACTGGAAGATCTATAAATTCCTTAGCTACTGAAGAACTGCTCTTTACGGCGCTGTTAATATCTTTATTCTCTTCTTTATAATGATTTCCCCGAGTCTCTATCCAGTAATCTTTTCCAGATTTAGGTTTAGCGCGTGTAGGAGTATTAATCTGTATTTTATAAATTCCTAAATCTGAAATTATCTCAGCGAGACGATTTAAATACTCTTTATCACCCGCAAATTTAGGCATAAACATAATTTGTAACTGTAATTGCGGTGATTCCCCTTCCAGTTCAGATTTTAAAAGTTTAATACCCTCTAAAATAGAACTGAGACTTAAAGATTGATCTGCCTGATTAATACTTTTTAGGCTAAGTTCATCAACCGCATCTAGTTTTAGGGAAATTAAATCAGCCATTTTTAAATCAGCTCTGACCTGAGGGTCGTTTAATAGAGTGGCGTTAGTCAGAATCGATATAGGAACTTTCTGCTTTAGCCATTTACGTATCTCTAGTATAATTTCTCCTAAATTTAAAGCCAGGCTCGGTTCACCAGAACCTGCGAAGGTAATCACATCTAACTGCGAGAAATCTACCCGAGCTTTCTTTAAATCCTCAATTATACTTTCGGTTTTTACGTAAATTTTTCTTTCAGTAGTGATATTTTGTATTTGCCCTAACTGGCAGTAAGAGCAGTTAAAGCTGCAAGTGCTAATAGTACCGATGGGATCTATCCCTAGTGAATTGCCACTGCGCCAAGAATATACAGGTCCATAGACGTATGAAATTCTTTCAGATAAAGACATATAAATAACAGTATGCCATACTAAATTTAGAGAAACGATGAAAATAAAATTTAAGCATTTACTTTACCTAATGGGCTTCTCTGCTTTTTTTTCTCAAATTACTTCAGGCTCTGTGAATGCGAGTGGCGTTCTGCCGATAAGCGAAATTGAAAACAAAAAAGAAAGTAATAGTAAAAATACTAAAAAATGTACAGAAATAAACTATCTAAACTTAAAAGACATCGATAAAAACTTAAAAGTCAGAGTACTTTTACACGACGATGTAGATAAATTTTACATAATTCGGGGAAATTCACCTGAAATTCGTGAAGATTATAAGAGTTTTATTGAAAAATACCCTAATAAAGTAGCTGAGTTTAATACTAAAGGATATTTAGACTCTACTAAGACTAACGCTGAATCAGAAACCGCACTGGAGACCCACTTCATGCTTATAGTAAATTACTCCTCAGCGGCAGAGCCGCTTAAATATAAGCTTAATCGAACTAATCTTCTTAAAATAAAGAAAAGCTCTAGAGCTGCTAGTTTACAGATAGTTTTAGAACTGCCTCTGAGTGAATATTTAGCGGTAGTGGTAAATTCAGAAATCCCCAATTCTTGGCCAGTAGAGGCTTTAAAAGCTCAAGCTATAGCTGCTCGCACTTATTTATTAAATCAGCTAGAATATTCTAGACATTCAAATGCAATCAGTGATTATGATGTAGTGTCTAGTGTTGCAGATCAGCGCTTTAATGGTACTGAGAATGTCTCAACCCGAGCGATTAATGCAGTAACCGAAACCGAGAACCTGATTTTAATTGATAAATATGGTCTTTTAGCTAATGTTTTTTACAGCAGTAGTCATGGTGGTTTTATCTCGGCACCAGAGTTTACTTGGCGCAGTTCGACTAAACACTATTTAATACCTAAGATAGCTTATAGTGAGAGCGGTCCTTTTAATAATTGGAATAGGAAATTTAGTGATAGTGAGTTAAATCGCTTACTTGGCGTAAACTCATTAAAGGTGGCAGACATTAAGCCATTAGCTGCTGATTATCTTTTAATTTCAGATAAATCTAAAAAAACCCTATTGCTTATCGGCGAAGAATTGAGACATAAACTTTCGCTACCCAGCTCATCTTTTATCATCGAAAAAGATAAGGAAAAAGATACCTGGTTATTCTCGGGGACAGGCTTCGGGCATGGCATCGGTATGT
>DAISHM010000323.1:0-2153 GCA_036822535.1 Candidatus Caenarcanales bacterium | reverse complement strand
GAATCACAGTATAAAAAATGGAGCCATTGCTTCTACTATATTCTTTGTTTCAGTTGCTTTAGGTAGCTTTATAGGACCTTCTCTAGTTAAACGCTGGGGAGATTTTAAGGTTATTTTATTAAGTCTTCTGCTTTCCGCTCCCTTGTTTTTATATTTTTTCTATAGCTTGAATATTTTTATTTTATTTTTTGCAGGTTTTATTCTAAATTTAACTCAAGCACAAGTAATAGCTATGGCACAAAAACTGTTACCTGAGAAGGCTTCACTTGCAAGTAGTTTGGGTATGGGAGTCCCTTGGGGGCTTGCTGTTCTGTTTATGCCTTTGTTAGGATTTATCGCAGATTACTTAGGGTTATTTGCGACAATGCAATATGGTGTCATAATATTTATTGTAGGTTCATTAATGTTAACTATGCTTTTGAAACGAAATAAAATTTTGACTAAGCTTGGCTTGATATCTTTGTTCTTTGTCTCCTTTTTAGGATTGAGTTTTCATCCTTTAAGTGCTGAAGATAAGATTATCTCTATACAGCCAGTAACTTTAAAAAATGGTATTTTAAAAGTTCCGCATAATTCTTTTGCCACTATTAAATTTGCTAAGAAGCTCTATGCTAGCCCAGATCGCTTAGTCTTTGATATATATTCAGCTAGATTAAAGGGGCCTAAGCAGATTTTTGATTTAGATTCTTCTGCGATTAATAAAGTCACAGTCGCTCAGTTTGAGAATGATGTAGTTAGAATAGTTATACAGTCTACTGATAAATCGCTTCTTGATAAAGTAAAAATAGATAATATAGGTCAAGTCATTTACTTTAATCTAGATGTAGAGCTTTCTAAAATTTCAGATATTAAATTAAAAGCTGGAAGTCTTTACGTCACTGCTGATAAGCCGCTTAACGTAAGATCTTTTGTCTTAGAAAATCCTGCTCGTTTGGTCTTAGATATAATCGGCTCTGTAATTACTAATCCAGCCCTTAAGCTTGATACCATGAATGGTTCTGAGTCGATTAAAGTTAGTCAGTTTAATAACTCTACTACTCGTATAGTTTTTAGTGGTGGGAAAGAATACGAACAGCGTGAAATTAAAATCAGTGCTGATGAAAAGCAGTTATATGTTACTGCTCCCTCTGCGGAGAAAGCCGAGGCTGTGAGTCTAGTTAAAGGTGGAAGACTACTAAATATGAGCCTTTTAGATAAGGCAGATAAAGGTACAGTCTTTATAGTCGAGTCTAGTAAAGAGATAGATTATAAATTACTTTATTTAAAAAAGCCTGAAAGATATGTTCTAGATTTAGTAGGTGTAGCCTTTGATGAAAATCTGCGTACTAGTCAGTTCAAACCTACTCTGTATGTATCGGGGATGCGTTACGGTTTAGCTACTCTTGGTGCTCCAGTTACTAGAGTGGTTTTCGATCTAAAAAATGAAAATCTTTATGCTGATGTATCTACGTCTATTGATAAAAAAACTCTTACCCTGACTATTATTCCTACTAATAAAAAAGATTCTATTCCGAAGCCTATTCATACCGAGCCAGTAAAGCCTCCTGCAGAAGCTCCGCTTAGTACTGGAGATACTATCATAAAAGAAGGTTTACCCTCGGAACTGCCCGTGCATGAAAAATTAGAAAAGAAAGTAGTTTTAGATGCTGGACATGGTGGTTATGATCCTGGTGCTCTTTATGATGGGCATGCAGAGAAGGATATAACATTATCTATAACTAAAAAAGTAAAAGCACTTTTAGATAGTGCTGGAGTTAAGGCTTATATGACTAGGTCTGAAGACAGATTTCTTTCCTTAGCAGAGAGAGTCGAGATTTCTAAAAGTATCTCCCCTAACATGTTTGTCTCGGTTCACGTGAATGCTTTAGCGACTAATTCTGCGATGGATGGTTTGCAGACTTATTACTATTCAGATTCGGGCTATGATTTAGCTAAGGTGATGCATCGTGAAATTTTAGAAGTAGGTATGCCTGATCGTAATATTCGTAAAGCAGGCTTCTGGGTCTGTAAGCATAATAAAGCACCTTCGGTGCTTCTTGAGTTAGGTTTTATGACGAATCGTGAAGAGAGAAAGAAACTAGTCTCTGATAAATATCAGGATCAGCTTGCTAAGCACATAGCCGCTGGGATTATAAAATACTTAAATAAATAAC
>DAISHM010000322.1:0-2153 GCA_036822535.1 Candidatus Caenarcanales bacterium | reverse complement strand
GTTTAATGCTTCTTCTTGACTGATTTCTGAATTTAATAAGAAATCTGTTTTCTTTTTGATCTCGCCGTAGACAGGAAAGTTACTTAATTTATTGCTGAGGAAATTAAGCACGTCATTGCCTTGGCGGGTATGACCGTGTGAACCAAATTTACCAAAGATTTCTATTTTTTTTATAAGAATTTCAATCTCTTTACTATTAACCCCTTCTTTATTCGCTAATATAGCCCTAAGTGGTTCTAATAGAGTCTCTTCACTACAGTATTTATTGAAATCAAAGTCGTAATCTGCCTGATAAGCTAAACGCTGCTTAAAATTTTCGAGATGACCAATTGCAAGGCTCAGTGGCTGTAAAATTTTATAATCAATAACTAGTCTATAAGCTTGTTTATTGTTCTCATAGACAGGGTTCTCTTTAACTATCTCTTCATATAAGTTTTTAAATTTACTATCAATAAAGAAAGTCTTGCTAGGTAATTCCTTGTCAAAGGTAAAGTCGTCGCTTAAAGTCTGCCAGAGACGCTGTATATCATGGAAATATTTTTTATAAAAATGTAAATTCTCATTGATTAGTGATTTAAGATGTTCTTCACGACTCACAGTAGGATTGCCATCTATGTCTCTTGCGACCCAGCTATGTAGTTTGAAAAAATTAGTATTTAGATAAAATTTCTCACCGTTTAATTTACTGATTTCATTAGACAGTGCGACTAAAGTTTCTGGGATAATTTCAAAGATTTGATTAATACTTTTTAGAAAATTCTGTGATTCATCAGATGGTTTGAGTTTATTTTCGTTATAGGGTTTAATCCTAATCATATGACTGATAGACACAGCGAGATCTTCTCGGATTTGTTCTAGTTGCTCATTAATTTTTTCTAGATCAGCTTCATCACGAATACTATCTGCTACTGAATTGACTTTCGCTATCATATTGGATATGTGATGCATATAATCAGGCTGTATACCTGCGGTTGGGTGAGCTGAGAGAACTAAGTTTGCAGAGTGTTTTTCAGAAAAAATTTCTAGAATTTCTTCTCTTTTGAAATTCTGTTCAGAGAAATAACGAACTAGATTTTTAGCGAATAAGACTTCTGAACTTTTATTTTTACTTACATCTGAACTCGCTGTGCTGGATTGGTTTAGTAATAAATAAGCTTCTAAAATCCAGGCCAGTACTTTAGTTTCAAATTCTGGTTTGGCAGATATTTTATAAAAAGTGGAGCTAATTTCTTGAAGGTTTCTGGCTTCATCTTTTAGAATTTTTCTAAAGGTGCTTATATAATCAATAAATTCATAAGCAATTTTCTTTCTTAGATCAGCATCTTCGCTGATATTACTATCAAAGCTAATCCTATTCCAAATCTGTTTACCTACTAAATTACCAATAAGGCGGTAAAGAGATCTGATTGCTGCTTTGATTGCCATTATTTTAGTATAGCTTGCATTGTCGTTAAGCCGAAAAGAGCTTACAGGTATATTACCTATAAGCTCTTTTACTAGATGGTTTCATAAATAACTTATTTCGATAATTTGACAGCTTGTAAATTGTTTTGCAGAATTTTATTTTTAGCTTTTTTTGCTTTTCTGCGACCCTCGGCTAGATTAGATTTAGGATAAGTATAAGAGTAAGATGCAAGTGGAATAGTTTTGCTTGCAACTAGGTTAAGTTCAAGATTATAGCTTTTCACTTCTAGTGTAGGCACTACCTTAACTTCTATTAAATCATCAGATATTTCATTTTCCTGAATTTCGTCTTTGTAGTCATAAACTACTAGACCATAATCATTAGCGACTGAGTAGTTAAACTGTTCAGTTAAAGTGATTTCTTTCCCCGTAGAGTTTAGGCTCGGGAAATCATACTGGACTAAATAACTCTTTCCAGACTTTTCCTCTATGGCATAGGCTTTATTGCCTTCTGGTACAAATCCCGTCCAAGTGTTAATAAAACTCTCCGCCTTTACTGGATATGAATTCATTAATAAAAAACCTAGTAATGAAAAAACGTAGCTTATTTTATGCTTCATATCTTAAATATTTCTCCTGATTGATATTTTACCTTACTCTCTCAATGTCTATTTCCACTGTTTATCTTAGCTTATTTAAAATCAATAGATTGTTCATGCTATATTCTCACGATGCAAAAAAAAAGGGGG
>DAISHM010000321.1:0-2160 GCA_036822535.1 Candidatus Caenarcanales bacterium | reverse complement strand
GATTGTCGTATTAATTCATCTTAAACTTTAAGATTAGCTGTAGGTTAACCTATTTCACGACCACGTTTTTCACCATGTGTGACTAAACCTTTTAGCTTAAATTCTCGTCCTAATAATAAGTTAGCGGCTTTTACATTCCCTTCAGATAAATATCTTCTAATAGCAGAACTGCTTACCGTCTCTCCATTAATTTTAAATTCTTGAGATATATTTAATGAAATATCATTTTTTTTACAGAAATCCTTTAATAAAGCGACATTCCCACTACGATTTTTACCGAAGTGATGGTCGTAGCCGACTGAAATGCTTTTAGCATTTAGGGTATGAATTAAGTATTTCTCTAAATACTCATCTGGAGACATATTCATAATATCTAGTGAAAAATTTAAGCCAAATACTTTCTCTATACCGAGAGAAAAAAATAAACTTTCCCTGCTTTCGTAGTCTGTGATTAAGAGAGGCGTATTCTTAATAGTAAGCGAACGAGGATGGTTCTTAAATGTTAAAACCACTGATTCTAAATTTAATTTCTTCGCTTCATTTATAGCTGAGTAAATAATTTCCTGATGACCTAAATGTACTCCATCAAATATCCCTAAAGCTACTGATGAAGCCATTTTAAGTGACTCTAGAGTTTTAGACATTTAAACTAAATAAAGCTGTAGGCTGTATTTTCTTAGCGTAAAGAGCTTTACCGACTATCACACCACGTAAAGCAGGATTCTGATTAGAGTGATTAATTAAAAGTTTTACATCATCTAGGTTTGAAATGCCACCGCTTGCGATAGTATCTACTCCAGTCTCTGTCATAAATTCTACCAATTCAGCAACATTAGGGCCTTTTAGAGTACCATCACGATGAATATCAGTATAAATTACTGTCTGTAAATTATGAGAAGCTTTAAATTCTTTAGCTATGTCTATAGCTTTAATTTTAGAATTTTCCTGCCAGCCATTTATCGCTAAATAACCATCTCTACAGTCTAGCCCCACTACTATTCTTTCTGGACCGAAGTTCTTAAAAGCATCTTTTACCATTTGAGGATTTTTTACTTTGGCACTACCGATGATGATTCTATTAACCCCAGCGTTTAAAATCTGCTCTGCGACATTTAGGTCACGTATACCACCGCCGACTTGTACATAAAGACTAACAGAAGAAACTATGCGTTTAATTAAATCTAAATTACGCAGCATCCCAGATTTAGCACCATCTAGATCTACGATATGTAGATATTTAGCACCTTCTGACTCTAATTTGCGAGCTACGAACTCTGGGTCTTTGTTATAGACTATCTCATCATTAAAGTCACCCTGATAGAGTCTCACACAATTCCCATCTAAAATATCAATGGCTGGAAAAATAGCGAATTTATTCCGCTGTGTGGGACTCGTATTATGCCTAATTTTATCTTCATCTGGAGTCACTTTCATGATTATATCTTTTTTTGTATTATATCAATCTATGATTAGTGTTAATTACTTAGAATAGTTTCTAAGTATCGGCTCAAAATGAGAAGTATCTACTGCTTCATAAGATATATCTACTTCCCCATTCTTATATGATGCAATAGTAGTCTTTAACCATTCACTATCATTCCTATCTGGATATTCTGGTTTATAATGTGCTCCCCTAGATTCTTTTCTTAGCAGAGCTCCCTTCGTGATTATTTCAGCTAGATCAAACATGTGATGAAGTTCTCTCATATAAAACAGACTCTGATTAGCCCACTTAGAGCTGTCTGGTATCGCTACCTGTCTGAATTTATCTCTCAATCCCTTAATGCCTTCTAAGGTATCTGTTAAATCCTTATCGTACCTGACTACCGTAACATTTTTAGTCATCATTTTACCGAGCTCTATGTGAATGGCTCTAGCATTTTCTTTACCAGTCTGAGAAGTCAGCTTATTAACTAGAGATTGCTCTGCTTCTATCTGTTTATTAAAGATGCTTTCATCTATATCAGTAAATGATTTATCTAAGCTATCTATGTAATCTAAGACTGCTAGTCCAGCTTCTAGCCCACCAAATGTACAAGAAAGTAAGCTATTTGCTCCTAGGCGATTAGCACCATGATACTGATATTCACACTCTCCAGCAGCAAAGATACCTGGAACATTAGTCATCTGTTTTTCATTATCCACCCAGAGACCGCCCAT
>DAISHM010000320.1:0-2173 GCA_036822535.1 Candidatus Caenarcanales bacterium | reverse complement strand
AATGCTTTTTACTAGTTCTCTTGGCGTGGAATTTTCAGGTAGATTAACCAAAAAATTTACTGTGCTACCATTCCCGTTATTTACGGTTAAGTCAAGCTGTCTGTTTCCGGCTGTAATCGCTGGAACTATGGCTGCATCTAGGTTTGAGAAAATTGCTGAGCCTTGGATTATAGCCTCAGGATTAGGGATTGGGTGTAAGCCAGTCCTGATTTGATAAAAATCTCCAGCCTGATTTAATTTGATATTGAGGTCTGAAAATTTGTTTAAATCATTTACTAAAGCATCTCTTTCATCTTCTAGGCTACTCACATCTATGCCATTTGCTCTTAAAATATTTATTTGTTTCTGAGCGAGGCTTAATTTTTGAAATTTAATATTCAATAAATCTATAGTTTTTTTGAGTTCACCATTAGTAGGAGCATTCAAGCTTTCTTTTACTACATCTAGGCTGCGATGTGTAGTATTAAAAGCTGAGGCTAGTTTATCTGCATTAATTAAAAAGGCTTTTCGGTTTGTTTCATTTTCTGGACTTTGGCTTAGGTCATTTGCAGCTTTATAGAAATCCTGTAAGCTAGTGACTAAAAGCTCTTCAGATGGTTTGCCTAAAATAGCAGTTATCTGTTCATTAATAGCCGCTAACTTCTCAAAATATGCTTCTTGGGTAAGGTTATTGCGATACTGGTTATCTAGAAAAATATTTTTAGCACGAATAACATCTTCGACTTTAACCCCTATTGGTAATTTTTTAAAAGCCACCTTTTGGGTGCTAATGGTATTTTGAAGAGATATTTTGCGTGAATAATTATCAGTATTGCTATTTGCAATATTATGGTTAGTAACTCTAAGACCAGCCTGCGAAGCCTGCATGCCGAGGACATTAAAATTAAGCCCTTGGATTCCCATAAATCTAGAAATTAAAGTTAAATTAGCCTAAAAAATTAGCTAATTAAACTATTTAGTCCAAAATCCATAGACTAAATTCTAGATTTATTAGTGTAATTTGTAATATCATAAATCTAGTATCACAATAGAAACTCATTTAAGTGTTTTCTGATTTCTTAATCTTATGGATAAATTAAAATCCTATTTAACGCAGATGCGTTCAGATAATTTTCTGCCAGACCCTGAAAATTCACGTATCGCTGTAGCGATGAGTGGTGGGGTGGATAGCTCTGTAGCTATTTATTTATTAAAAGAGTTGGGCTATGAAGTCTTTGGTATTACTGCGTGGTTAATTTCTGGTTCTGGAAAATGCTGTGATAACGGAGTAGTCGATGCTGTTAGGATTTGTGATGCTTTAGGTGTAGAACATCATGCTGTAGATTTAAGGCAGGCTTACGCTGATGGGATTATTAAAGACTTTCATCAATCTTATGCTCGTGGTGAAACACCTATACCTTGTATTAGCTGTAATAATGACATGAAATGGGGAGCTTTACTAGAATATTCAGTAGAGCAGCTTGGGGCGACTCATTTGGCTTCTGGACATTATGCAAGATTAGTAAAAGATTCTCTAAATGATGAGTGGCATTTATACCGCTGTATAGAAAATAAAAAAGATCAGAGCTATATGCTGTGGGGCTTAACTCAAGAGCAGCTCTCTAAGACAGTTTTCCCTTTAGCTGATTTTAATAAAGATGAGGTAAGAGAGCTAGCTAAAATAGCTGATCTCTGTGTAGCTGCTAAAGCTGATTCTCAAGATATTTGTTTTGTAAGCAATGGAATGACTAATGCTGATTATTTGACTCGTATATTAGGTGAAAAAGAGGGCTCAATAATACTAGCTAAAACTGGTGCTGTATTAGGCTTTCATAAAGGTAGCTTTAACTATACTTATGGACAGCGTAAAGGTCTCGGTATCGCTTACTCAGAGCCACTTTATGTGATAAAAATTGAGCCAGAAACTAATACTGTTTATGTAGGTACTAAAGATGAGTTGCTCTCGCAGAGAGCGGTAGCTAACCGTAAAAATATGATAGGTTCTCCTCTATTAGATTCTAATAATTCATTTAGTGCTTTAACTAAAATTCGTTATAATGCGAAGCCTACTCTAGCACAGGTTTATCTAAATGATTCGGATTCTTTAGAAGTCGAATTTAAGGAGCCAGTAGAATCGGTAACTCCAGGGCAGGCTATGGTTTTTTATGATCCACTAAAGCCAGAGAAAGTCTTA
>DAISHM010000319.1:0-2176 GCA_036822535.1 Candidatus Caenarcanales bacterium | reverse complement strand
AATCTTTAAGCCGCCTATCTGCATTTTTATCCTTAAAAAGATATTTCAATCCTATCTCTAAAATTTCAGTTTCAGCTCCAAGAGAGTTTTCCAATTGGCTTAGACTGATAAAGTAAGTCTCTTTTAGCTCTAGGGCTTTAGACTTTTTAAGTAACTCAAATAAAAACTTCTCTTCGTCATGTTCTACGAGCTGATTACTTATATCTTGAAAATAAGCTTGATTTTCAGTGCTTAATGCTTCTAATTTATTTAAAAGTTTTTTAGCTTTACTAAACTGATTTTCTCTGATGTAGGCATAGAATAAGGTGAAATTCAGTTCTGGATTGTTTTTTTTATTCTGCAAACGTACATTCTCTAAAAGTCTAATAGCTTCTTTATTTCTGTAATTTTTTAATAGCTGCTTAGCTGTGTATATCGAACGACTTTCATAGGTGCTGGCATAAATAATTAGGCTAGCTGTAATTAAAATGCCGATGATCAGAAGGAGAAACCAAAAGAAGTTAAATTTAAAAGCTAGATTTCCATGATTTTCTCTCATAAATACTATTCTAAACCTAGACTTACCCTGATAAAATGAGCTAGGTATGAATTTTATTGTAAAAGTGCCAGCAAGTACCTCTAATTTAGGTCCAGGATTCGATTCCCTAGGACTTGCTTTAAATTTATTTAATGAATATCATTTCGATACAGAGTTTCAGGAATTGAGTTCTGCTAATGATTTTATATATAGCTCATCTGTTAATATTGATGAGCTTCCTGTAAGTAAAGATAATTTAGTCTATCGTTCATTTGATCATGTTTTTAAGAAGGCTGGAGAAAAAACTCCCCCGATAAAAATACATTTTAAGGCTGGAATCCCTTTGACTGGCGGCTTTGGCTCTAGTAGTACTGCTATATTAGCTGGAATTATGGCTGCTAATAAAATTCTAGGTTATCCTTACGATCAAACTCAAATACTGAGAATCGGAACGCAATTAGATGGTCACCCAGACAATATTACGCCAGCTTTGTTAGGTGGTTTTATAGTCTGTGTCTATGCTGATTCTGAGCATAATTATGTACAGCTCCCTTGGAACAAGGATCTCTTTTTCGTTGCTATTACTCCAGACTTTAAAGTTCCTACTGCTAAAGCAAGAGCGGTATTACCAGCTCAAGTAAATTACCAGGATGCGGTATTTAACATTGGTTATAGTAGTTTACTCGTGGCCGCAGTTGCTAGTAAAAATACTGCTATGTTAAAAAAAGCTTTTAAAGATAGAATGCATCAGGGATATAGAGCAAGTTTAGTACCTGGTATGAGTTATGTTTTAGACATCGGCTTAGAGTCTGGAGCTGTAGGTACTATGCTTTCTGGAGCAGGTTCTGCCTTAATTGCAGTCGTAGATTCTATGGATATCGCAAAGACTGTCGCTTTAGCTATGCAGTCTGCTTGGCTGCAAAGTGGGATTAAGGCTGATTATCTTTTCCTAGAGGCTATTGATGAGGGAGCGAAAATAGAGGATTTAGTAAAAGCGTGAATTTAGAAGCTGTTAAATCTGAGATTAAACTAGAAAGTTCATGGCTAGAGCTTTTAGAGAATGAGTTTCAGAAAGAATATATGAAGACTTTAAAAGATTTTCTATTAAAAGAAAAATCCCAATTCAAAGTTTATCCTCCAGCTTCACTAATATTTAATGCGTTTAATTTAACTCCTTTTAATAAAGTAAAAGTGGTAATTATCGGACAAGATCCCTATCATGGTGAAGCTCAGGCTCATGGTTTATGTTTCTCTGTTCGCTCTGGGATTGCTTTCCCGCCATCTTTAGTAAACATTTTTAAAGAATTAGAGCGTAGTATAGAGGGTTTTAAGATTCCTCTTTATGGTGATCTAACTAATTGGGCTAGGCAAGGTGTTTTCCTCTTAAATAGCAGCCTTACTGTGAGAGCTAATCAAGCTAATTCCCATGCTGGTAAAGGTTGGGAACTTTTTACGGATACTGTAATACAGCTATTGAATGATAGAAAAAATAATATAGTTTTTATGCTTTGGGGTTCTTACGCTAAAAATAAGGGTAAATTGATAGACAGGACTAGGCATTTGGTCTTGGAAGCAGTCCACCCTTCTCCTCTTTCTGCTCACCTATGCTTTATCGGCCGTGATCATATTTCGAAAACTAATCACTATCTTATTTAACAT
>DAISHM010000318.1:0-2190 GCA_036822535.1 Candidatus Caenarcanales bacterium | reverse complement strand
GCTTCAGTTTTTACTGAATATTGAGCTGCGGCATTAGGACTATCTGGTGTCTTTAAATCCTTAAAAGGATCTGGCTGAGGTTTAGGATTACCCGTAGGTGACTGAAATGATTTAGATTGGGTGTCGGCACTGACAATTGACATCTATTTTCAAAACTCCCTTGTTTTGATGGGGTTATAAAGCTAACACGTGATCACGGTGTATTAACTCATTACATTATAACTAAAAGTATATGAACTTGTTAATACTAAAAGTTAAAAAATTTTTATAAAAGTCTTGGAACCTTACAATTTTCAGGGTATCCTAAATCAAGACTGAATGAGTAAATTTGGAAACAAGATATCTATTTTAGGTTCTGGGGCTTGGGCTAATACACTGGCTTGCCATTTTGCTAGGAATTTTGACATTTTAATGTGGGATTATAAGGCAGAAAGAGTGGAGCTGGTCAGTAAAACTCGTAAATTTGATAGACCTAAAGAAGGTCTTTTCCCAGATTCAGTACAATTTACTGCTGACCTAAAAGAAGCACTGGACTTCAGTGATTACATCTTTAGTGTAGTACCAATGAAAGGTATTCTAGAATAAAGTCATAAAATCAAAGAGATAAATAAAGTTAGAACCCTCTCTGGAAAATGTGATCATTCAGCAAAAAAAATAATCATCAATTGTTCTAAGGGTATAGAACAGGAAGCTTTAAAAACTCCTAGTGAGATTTTTGCAGAAAATTTAGATGATTTTCATATAGCGAGCTTATCTGGTCCGAATCTCGCCTTAGAAGTTTTAGCGGGTGAACCGATGATTTCTAGCATAGCTAGTTCAGAACTCAGTCTGAGTCAAGGCCTACAGAGCTTATTTTCAGACCATCGCCTACGTCTCTATGCCAGTGATGATCTATTAGGCGTGGAATTCTGTGGGGCCGTAAAAAATGTTATAGCTATAGCAGCAGGAGCTTCAGATGGATTGTGTTTCGGTGCTAGTACGAAAGCTAGCTTAATAACTAGAGCTCTAAATGAAATGAAAGAGTTAATTAAAGTAAAAGGCTGTCAAGAAGAGACTTTATATACAGCAGCAGGTTTAGGTGATTTAATCGCCACCTCTAATTCAGAGCTTAGCAGGAACTATAGAGTAGGTTATTTTTTGGCCCAAAATTACTCACTAGATGAGATTTATCAGAAAATAAATGCCAGCACTGAAGGGGTAAGCACAGCTTTTGCACTAAAAAAATTAGCTAGTTCAGAAAATTTAAGAATTCCGATTTGCCTTGAAGTCGCAGATATGCTTTCTGGGAGCAAGAATCCAGCTCAAGCAGTGGACTCACTGATGTCAAGAAAAATAAATTAAAACTATTGTTTTATATACATATTGTTGTTATCATAAGTCCTACTAAAAGGATAAGTATGATATAGCGATGTTTGGACCACACTTAGTAATGGAAGCCTATGGCTGCGATAGACGTTTAATGACGGACATAGAGGCGATGATAGATCTGCTGGATACACTACCCAGTAAGATGGATATGACGAAGATAATGCCCCCCTACGCGTTTAAATATAAAGGTGCAGTTCCAGAAGAATGGGGTTTAAGTGGTGTGGTACTAATAGCTGAAAGCCATATAGCTTTCCATACATTCCCAGACCAGAATGGATTTCTAACTGTAGATATTTTTAGCTGTAAAGATTTCTGTATAGAGACTGCTATTTCTGAAATAGTTAAGGTATATAATCCTACGCATTGGGATCACCAGCTATTTATGAGAGGTAGAGAGTACCCGAGATCTATTGGTAAGGCTGGACAGATTATTGAGACTGAAAGACTTCAGCATGCTCAGAATTTACACCAATTCGGTAAGACACTAGCTTTAAATTAAGGCTGCTCGGAAAGATACTGAAATAAGTGAGTCTTAGAGACAATCCTAGAGAGTTTTTTCTTTGGCAGGAAACTGCTGATGAAAAAACTCTTTTTGATTTTATTTCTAAATGGCATCATGAAGGTGAAAGCAGTAGTGAGTTAATACAATTCATAGAATTTTTCCGTGAAAAGTCTGTGCCATTAAATTTATCTCCCTATCAATGTTTCGACTGCGCTGTGTCTGGTGGTGTTATAACTAATAGCTTTATTATATCCACTGCGACTGCTTTTCTTGCTGCCTATCATGGCTTAGCTTTAATTAAAAATGGCTGTAGATCTGCA
>DAISHM010000317.1:0-2203 GCA_036822535.1 Candidatus Caenarcanales bacterium | reverse complement strand
TAGCTAATGTTTTTGGTGTGGAGCATACAGTATTTCTGTGATAAGGATTGGCTTTCAGAGGGGAGTCTGCTTTACTGAGTAATCACGGCAAAGGAGATTACAGTGGTAAAATTAATTTATAGCTCTATCAAAAGAGAAAATCCTAAAAACACTCAGTGCCAAAAAGCCTTATCTAAAAGAAAAGTATGGCTTCAATGAAATTATGTTATTCGGCTCCTTTGCTAAAAATTCTGAAAATGAAAACAGCGATATAGATATCGCAGTGAAGCTTTCAGCTGAATTTAAAACTCTTAGTAATTATATAATTGCTAAAGATGAAAAAAGAAATTAGTACACCAGGGTACGATAGAATAAAATAACGAGTATCGTACCTTATGTTTTTATCAGATAAAACCAAGCAAAATTTAGAGCAGAAGTTAAAAGAACTTAATTCTCACAGACCAATCCCTAACAGTATTTTATTAAAGATACGGCAGCATTTTCAAATTGAAATGACGTATAACTCAAATGCTATTGAAGGAAATACATTAACTTTAAAAGAAACAGCTTGGGTTATACAAGAAGGTATTACCATTAAAGGTAAAGCGTTAAAAGATCATCTCGAAGCGAAAAACCAGAAAGAGGCTTTAGATTTCCTCTATGAATTAATAGATGCAGAAAGACAAAACACAATTTCAGAACGATTAATAAGGGAGATTCATCATTTAATTGTCAAAGAAACTGATTCTGATATTGCAGGGAAATACAGAGAAGGGAACGTCATCATCACTGGAGCAGATCATACTCCCCCAGAGGGTTTCAATGTAACGAATGAAATGCAAAACTTAATTAAATGGATCAAGGCTAATAAGAATAAGTTACATCCTGTGGAGCTAGCAGCTATAGTTCACCATAAACTCGCCTATATCCATCCTTTCTGGGACGGTAACGGAAGGGTCTCTAGAATCATTATGAATATTTTTATTATGCAAGCAGGCTTTCCCATGGCGATAATTTTAAAAAATGACAGGAAAAGATATTACAGAGTCCTTTCAGAAGCAGATAAATCTAATTACTCTCCTTTTTGTGAGTTTGTAGCTCAGTCTGTAATTCGGTCTATGAGCCTCTACTTAAAAATTCTCAAACCCAAACAGAGAAAAGCTGATAGATATATAAGCTTAGAAGAGCTTGCCAAAGAAGGATCCTACTCCGCCAACTATTTGCGTAAGCTTGCCACACAAGGAAAGCTGGAAGCCTTTAAAGAAGGGCGAAATTGGTTATCTTCTAAGAGAGCTTTAGAAGAATATATTGATTCGCTTCGGAAGAAAACTTCTAAAGTACTTCCTGTCAGTAAAAAATTTGAAACTGTGGTTAATAAAGGGATTTCTGATTATAAGAAAGGGAAGACCAAGAAATTAGATTTCTCAAAGTCAATCCATGAGCAGTTAGTGGGAGATTAAGATGGACGCAGAACTTCAAGAATCAATAGAGAAATTTAAAAAATTAACAGAGCTAGCTCATTTTTGTTATGGAAGCATTAAATAATTTCACAAAACGCCATTACTCCCAGAATGTCCCCCAATGTCTAAAAGAAGCAAAACCAAGTTTTTATCTTCGTCAAAATTCCAGATGATCCTTAAATCCCCGTCTATTCTTGAGCTATAATGTTTTCCTAATTTTCTGGTGTTTACCTTATGAGTTCTAAGAGCTGGATTAAAAGGGTCTTTGGCTAAAAATTGCAATGATTTATTCAAGATTTCAAGCTCCAACCTCTTATTTTCAATAAGCTTCTTGAGCTTTTTCGTAAAAAATTTAGAAGGATGTAACTTATACATGGGTTAGCTTTAATACAGCTCTAAAGCCTGTGGATATGAACTATTCTAAGAGTTTCTTCAAAGCATCAGGATCTTTTTTAAAATCTAAGACATCAAAATCCCCATTCTTAATCTCTTTTAAACTCTGTGCAATATTCTTCTCTGTCTCCAAATCAAGCAAAGGAATAAACTCTTCTTTTGAGTTAGTCGTAAAAGCTAATTGAATATTACCGTTAACAAAGTTTTGAATTAACACTCTAACAATTTCATTGGATGATGAAAAACCCAAAGCATCTGCCTTCTTTTTCAAAGCAGATTTTAATTTTTGGTTTACTGGTATCTGAAGTTTAGAATCCTGCACCATAAGATTATAATTATACCCTTTTTGATTATATTTTAATAATGATTTC
>DAISHM010000316.1:0-2214 GCA_036822535.1 Candidatus Caenarcanales bacterium | reverse complement strand
ATCATAGAGAGTAGATTAGCAGAAATTCAGACTTAAAACCTCTATGATATTAATGATGATTTTTAAATCTTTAAATCTATCAGAGCCAATACTTTTAGCCATTAGGGATTTAGGGTTTACTAAAATGACTCCAGTACAGGAGAGGGTTATACCTCTAATGTTAAAAATGCAGGATCTTATAGTCGAAGCTGAGACTGGTACTGGTAAGACAGCTGCTTTTAGTATACCTTTAGTGGAAAAGCTTCGAGATGATACTTGTGGGGTACAGGCTTTAGTTTTGTGTCCGACAAGAGAATTAGTTATTCAAGTAAATGAAAATATTAATGCTCTTATGAAGCATTTACCAGAATGTTCTTCCTTAGCTATTTACGGTGGACAGAATATTAATACTCAGCTTAAGGCTTTAAAAAAATTACCATCTATTTTAGTAGCTACTCCAGGACGCTTATTAGATCATTTGAGGCAGGGATCTATTCGCTTAAATGATTTGAGAACTGTGATTTTAGATGAAGCCGATAAAATGCTTGAAATGGGCTTTAAAGAAGATTTAGAAAATATTTTAAGGCTCTCTCGCAGCACTAAGCAGATAGCTCTTTTCTCAGCGACTATGCCTAGTGCAGTATTGAGACTTGCACATAAATATCAAAAGAAAGCAGAGAAAATAAACTTAGTAAAGAAAAAGTTAGTAAGTTTAAAAATTGATCAGAAGTATATAGAGATTAAGACTGAGCATAAAATTGAGTTATTAAAACGTCTGCTTTTTGCGTATAAACTCCGCTCTGTAATGATCTTTTGTAATACTAAATTACAGGTCGATAAACTTTACTATGCTCTGAAGGATTCTGGTTTTAGTGTAGCTAACCTGCATGGGGATCTAAAGCAGAATAAGCGAGATGCGGTTATGAGGAAATTTAGGGAGTCTGAGGTTAGAATCCTTATCGCGACTGATTTAGCGGCAAGAGGTATAGATGTCGATGATATAGAAGCTGTGATTAATTTTACCTTACCTAGAGAGGCAGAAGACTATGTACATCGTATAGGACGTACTGCTAGAGCAGGTAAGTCTGGTTATGCTTTTACCTTACTGAGTCATAATGAGACTAAATATTTAAAAGAGCTTGCATTAAAGCAGCAACAGAATGTCGAAAAAGCATCTATTCCTAAAATTGATGATTTAGATTTAAGTACTGTAGAAATTATCAAAAACACATTAATCGATAGTACCTTGAATAAAAAAACAGTTAAAACTTTAATTAAAAAAATCCGAGAGATAAATGAAGAACTAAATTCTAGCGAAGCTAGAGAAAAAACCTTAGAATATTTACTAAAGAAATCACCTAGTATATTTGGTTCTTTTTAGGTAGTCTTATCTATGAATAAAGTATCGACTAAAGAAAAAATTATTAGTGTTGCCTTAGATCTTTTTCACGAGAAGGGTATTAATGCGACTAGCGTCGATGATATATTAGCAGCCTCTGATACTGGTAAAAGCCAATTTTATTACTATTTTAAAAGTAAGGAAGGACTTATTGGGGCAGTTTTAGATAGGCTTGCTGATTACATCGGTAATTTAAAATTTATGCAGCATAAAGGCTTAGATTCTTTTCAGGATTTAGAAGATTTTTTTCATTTTTTTATTAATATGAATAAAAATCTTGATTTACCTAGAGCTTGCCCTATGGGTTTTATTGGTGCAGAGCTGAGTCCTTGTCAAGAAGAGCTTTCTGTGAAAGTTAATCAAATCTTTGATTCTATTAAAATGACTTTAAAAAACTTTTTTGATAAAGCTAAGAAAAAAGGTGATTTTAAAAAAGATCTAAATACTGAGAATCTTGCAGAGTTCTGCCTAGCAGTTATTCAAGGTGCTTTAATTACAGCGAAGATTCGTAAAAATATTAAGCCTTTAGAACTCAGTGTCAAACATGCTTTGAAATATATAAACTTTTTAAGGGACTGATAAAAATGAAGTTTTTTATCATGGACTATGCTTTGGAAAATTAATAGTGAAATTTTCTGTACTATGTGGTACATTTAATTGTACTGCTTGGTACATGATGTGGTTCTGAGCTTTCAAAATCGCTACATCATTTAAAATCTTTAGTTTAAAAGGAACGAATATGATTAAAATTTATGGTAATCCACTCTCAGTTTTTGTATTTAAAACTATTCTCATAGCCAATTATTTAAAACTTGACTATGAGTTTATTGAATTAG
>DAISHM010000315.1:0-2231 GCA_036822535.1 Candidatus Caenarcanales bacterium | reverse complement strand
TATCACTATTTGCAATTTTATAAGTGGCTACTAGAGACATTTTACGTGAACGATCTCCAGACTTTAAATTTAAAACCACCATACTTTCACCACGATTCTGCTCCATAGTTAAAAAGGATTTCAGGGATTGGAAGAAAGTAAAGTAATCTTTAATACCATCTAAATCTATATCAAACTCCAATACAGCTTTATCATCTAGATCTTCTAAAGCATCAATCATAATACTAGAACTGCCTTCAGCAGCTTTAGATAGAGATCCAGTAATTAAAAGCCTTTTCCCTTTTACTAGTAAGTGTTCCACTGGCTCTAATTTAGAACTAAAAATCACTCCTTCTATACGATCTTCTAAATCTTCTAGCTGAGCGATACAAATAATTTTTTTAGACTTAGTAATTTTTTTAGTGAAATCAATTAATAAGGCTGGCACTTTTACTTTAGCCTTATCTTTAAGTTCTTTAATAGAACTCAAATTATGCTTAGTAATCATCTTACATAAAGACTGAATCGCCTCCATAGGATGCTTATTAACAAAGAGTCCGAGTAGCTCGTACTCCATAGCCTGTAAATCACGCTCTGGATACTCATCATCAATACCATTAATGAAAGTAGGTGCTAGATTGATTTCGATAGAAGTATTACTAAAAAGGCTGAGCTGACCTGAGTTTTGCTTAGAATTAGCTTTTTTTACATGATCAATAAAGCTTTCTACATTTTCTATCATCGCTTTTCTGGCTGCACCTAAAGAATCTAAAGCTCCGCAGCGAATTAAAGACTCTATAGTTTTTTTATTAACTGATTTGTGGTTAATACGTTTACAAAAATCATAAAAGTCTTTAAAACCACCATTATTATTACGTTCTTGAATAATATCCTCAGCAGGTACAGTCCCTACACCTTTTACAGCCTTAAGACCGAAAATAATAGATCTATTCTGAATATCTGCCCTGAAATCTAAAGTAGATTTATTAATATCTGGGGCTTCTATAGTGATTCCTAATCGCTGAGCCTCTTTTATATAAAACTTAATTTTATCGGTATCGCCATCACAGGAAATGAATAAAGCTGTTAAATACTCTACTGGATAATGCGTTTTTAAATAAGCCGTTTGATAAGTAATGAAACCATAGGCCGTCGAGTGAGATTTATTAAAACAATACTCAGCAAAAGCTAACATTTGCTCGAACAGTTTATCTGCAAGCTCTCTAGTAATCGGTTCTGGATGAGCATTTTTCAAACAGCCATCTACAAAACGATCTTTATAAGGAAGAATAACCTCAGGCTTCTTTTTACCCATAGCCCTACGTAAAAGATCTGCTTCCCCTAGTGAAAAGCCGCCTAGAACTTGGGTAATCTGCATTATTTGCTCTTGATAAACTATAGTACCGTAGGTATTTCTCAGAAGTGGCTCTAGAAGAGGGTGCTCATACTTTATTTCCTCTTTACCTGATTTTCGATTAATAAAATCATCTATCATCCCCGTATCTAAAGGACCTGGTCTATAAAGTGCAATTAAAGCTGAAATATCCTCTATATTTCTCGGAGCTAAGTCTCTTGCGACTTGCTTCATCCCAGCCGAGGTCTCTAATTGAAATATACCAGCGAGATTACCAGAGCAAATCGTATCGAAAGTCGCTTCATCATCCATACTAACTTTATCTATATCGATTAAAGCTAGATCTGGATTATTTTCCGCAATGATCTCTAACGCTTTATTAATCATAGTGAGGTTTCTAAGCCCCAAAAAGTCCATTTTCAGCAGACCCATATTAGCAGCTTCTTCCATCGCAAACTGAGTAATAATGCCACCATCATTAGATCTTGCGGTAGGAATTACGTCAGTAATTGGTTTATTTGCGATGATTACCCCAGCTGCATGCACACCATAAGTTTTATTTAATCCTTCATTCTTTAAAGCCAGCTCTATAACCTGTTTAGCTTCTGGGTCGGAATCATAATATTTTTTAAAATCAGCATGATTCTCTAGCATCCATTCTATAGTTCTTGGCTTCCCTCTAACTACAGGAATCATCTTTGCTAAATCCTCAGCTTTAGCATAAGGATATTCTAAGACCCTCGCCATATCTTTAATTACTGAACGTGAAGTTAAGCGGTTAAAGGTAATAATCTGGCAAACACAGTCCTCACCGTACTTTTCACGTACATAGTTAATTACTTCTTCACGCCTATCTATACAGAAATCCGTATCTATATCGGGCATAGACTATCTTTCT
>DAISHM010000314.1:0-2244 GCA_036822535.1 Candidatus Caenarcanales bacterium | reverse complement strand
CATCAGCACTGCATTATGCAATTTTCAAGGAAGTTTTAAAGAAGCTGATATTATTTTAGAAGTAGATGAAGCTGCACTAAAGACTTTAGTAAAGAATATTAAACCTAACATCATGGCTTTTACTAATATATTTCGTGATCAATTAGATCGCTTTGGGGAAATTGATGCGACCAAACACTTACTAGAAGAGGCTTTAGCTCTAGTAAAAGATAATCCAGACTTCAAATTAATACTAAACTATGATGATATAAAGCTTAGATCTATCTCCATAAAAGAGACCCAGAATATTTATTTCTTTAGTCTAGAAGCAGCAGCGGGCTGTGAGGCGTTATTCGATAATTTATTTAATTTAGATAAAGATCAGTCTTTGTTTATAGATAAAGCAGATAATTATACTAATCAGCATTTCATTAGAGCTAAATTAAAATCTCTAGGAGTTAAAGACAGTGTCTTTGACTTAGTTTACGAGGATAAAAGCGTAGAAGTACATTTAAATTTACCAGGAATTTATAATATTTATAATGCTTTACTTGCAGCTACAGTATTTATCGCAGCAGGCTTAGATTTAGAGACAATCGCTAAAGGAATTTCTGCATATAAAGGAGCTTTCGGTAGGTCACAGACTGTGCTTATAAACTCTTTAGAATCTAATATCTACCTAATTAAGAATCCTAGAGGGGCTTCTGAAGTTTTAAACATGCTTAAAAGTGATAAGGACTCTCTCTATATGATTATTATTAATGATAATTACGCTGATGGACGTGATGTGTCTTGGTTATGGGATGCTGATTTCGAGACTTTAGTGAAAGCTAGATTAGATGCAGGGAATAGTTCAGGAACTAATACTAATTCTAATATTTCCTATATCTGTTCTGGTCATAGAGCCTACGACATGGCTTTGAGACTGAAATATGCTGGTGCTAGCAGTGATGAAATTTATGTAGAAGAAAATATAGAGATGGCTCTAGATTACGCTACTAAGATCGCTAATTTACAAGATAAAAAATCACTAAATATATTACCGACTTATACTGCACTTTTAGATTTAGAGAAAAAATTAGAGCTAACGCGAATCTAAATAAGCAAAGAAATACTTTATTTAAGATCCTGGCGCTAAAGTTTGAAAATCTTTAAATGGTAATAAAATAATTTTTTTATCAAGCTCTGCTAGCCTGTCACCCGGATAAATAATATAAAGCTTTTCCAGGTTTAACTCTTCTAAAGCTAGTTGCATGGATTTAGTAACGCTAGGAGCTTCATTAAATTTGACCTCTATACCATAAGCTTTAGTATCTTTAAAATATAAAAGGTCTAATTCTGCTTGTGCATGTATACCCCAGAAAAAAACAGAATTTGCTTTAAGATCTAAAAAGCTAATACACTGCTCTATAACGAAATTTTCCCAAGAGCTACCCATCTGAGGATGATTATAAAGCTGCTTAAATGTAGAAATCTGACTCAAAGAGTGAAAGAGACCAGAATCTCTAAAGTAGATTTTAGGTCTTTTAACTAACCTTTTTTTAGTATTACTATACCAAGGCGATAGCTCGCGAATCACAAAAGTATTTACTAAAATATCTAAATAATGCCTAGCTGTGGTATCACTGACCCCAAGACTCTTTGCTATTTCAGAGCTGTTATATATCTGTCCATGATAATGAGCAAGCATAGTCCAGAAACGTCTTAAAGCATTAATCCCAATTTTAATACCAAGACTAGGAATATCTCTTTCAAGAAAAGTACTAATAAAATCTTCTCGCCAAGCAAATGAAGCCTCATCATTCTTGGCTAAGAATGAACGAGGAAAACCACCTCTTAGCCACAACTTCCTCATATCGTTTATATCTAAAATATCTAAACCAAGACCGCCTAACTCTAAATAGCTAATTCTTCCAGCGAGAGATTCAGAGCTTCGACTAAGCAATTCAGGTGAGGCACTACCTAAGAGTATAAACTTAGTTACAGATTCATTCTTATCAATCAATACTCTTAAAATAGGGAACAGGTCCGGTTTTCTCTGAACCTCATCAATAAAAACGTAGCCTTTTAAATCTGATAATAAAAGATATGGATTTTCGAAAAGTTTTAAATCTGTAGGATTCTCTAGATCAAAGATATACACTTTTTGAGCATTTTTAGATTTCTCAAACTCTATAGCCAAAGTGGTTTTACCACATTGACGTGGACCCAATATAGCTAATGCTGGAGTATAGCTTAGCTTCTCTTTTATTTTTATTATTTCTT
>DAISHM010000313.1:0-2244 GCA_036822535.1 Candidatus Caenarcanales bacterium | reverse complement strand
CGAAAGATGCTCTTAACGCTGAACATCATAAGCTGCCTGCAATAAATATTATTCCAGCAGTGGCTCGCCGTAAGGTCTATGTTAATCATGAATGGAGTATGGCTTATACAGAAGAATCTTTAAGAGAAATTCGTCGCCGTAACCGAGAAGCTTTTAAATTAATTTATGCAAGAAATAAAGAGGATTTTCTGAAAATCGCTAAAAAAGAGGGTATTACCCATGTTTTAGTCGCTAAGAAATTTTACAGTAAGAAGTATTTAGAGAACCCTGTTTACTTAGAGCCATATAATGCATTTTTAAAAGAACTAATCGGAAGCAGTTCTAGCAGTGCTTTCTGGCTTAGTCGCTTTTAAATGTTTAAATAAAGCTTCCATCTTATCGTGTGATTTAATTCCTGGAGCACTTTCTAGTCCAGTTGCCATGTCTACCATGCGAGTTTCTGTATATTCTACTGCTTCATCTATATTTTGAAGGTTAATACCACCAGCTAAAACCATTTTCCTTTCAGGTAGGACCTCTTTAGCACAGTTATATAAATACCAGTCAAAACTAGCTCCAGTACCGCCTAATTGATTAGGATCTGAAGATTTAGTATCTAGAATGAAATAGTCTGCGGAATTGGGATCTATGTTTATATCAGCGATAGATCTTTTATTCTCTATGTGTATGACTCTGAAAATTCCTATACCCTGCTCGCGAAATTTAATGTATTCACTATCTGGAGCTGGAATATTTAGGTAAGGCTGAATAATATTTATACCTAAAGATTTCGCGGTTTTTACAAAGCTATTTAGATCTTGATCCTGAGCTAAAAGTACTAGCTTATCTCTCAAGCTTTCTGGAGTTCTCATCACTATATCTTTAATATCAGTGAGGTCTATATATCTTTTTGAGCTGCGAATATTATTAAAGCCGAGAAAGTCAGCTCCTAGCTTTAAAGCTATGTAAGCGTCAGCGAGATTAGTTAAACCACAAACTTTAATTTTTAACATTAGGAAACACCGTGTTTAATTTAGTAAAAAACTGCGCCATTCTATCGTAGGATTTATACACTGAATGCTGTGATTCAAATTGTATAGAAAGATCTATTAGACTAGGCTTACAGACTTGAATGAAAGTGAAAATACTCTCAAGGCTAAGCTCTCCGCTGACGCCATAAAAATCTAAAGGAATATTAGCTTTAATTTCACTAAAAATATCTCTGACTATACGTGCGACTTTATAATTTCGAGTAAAACGGTCTACTTTAGAGACGAAGGTAGGTCTAATATCAAATACTGCGTAATCATAGGCATCATTACTGAGACCTACATTAAAAATATCAGCAGAGCTGCTTAAATATTCATAGTGAAATATACGAATGCCAGATTTTCGCATTTTAATTACATCGGTAGTTTTGATATTAGGAAATTTAGGCTGGGCAGCACTAATATCTGCTTTTCTTAAAACCTGCATTAAAGTATCGTAGGAGCCTGCATCAGTGGCTAAGACTAAGCGATTTTTATAGTTCTGAGGGATTTCAGAAGTGATAGCAGTAATCTGCGAGAAATCTAAATAGCGTTTAGAGGTTTTTACATTTTCAAAAGAAATATAATCAGCGCCTAAATCTAAGGCGGCCCTCGCATCATCAGCGGACATTATTCCAGATATTTTTATCTTAGGTCTCACTTAACAACTCGAATTATTCCACATTTGTAATTTAAAAAGTCATCACAAGATGCTAACTTATGTATAACCGATTGGTTGATTTTTTGTCCAGGGACTAAAATTGGAAAACCTGGTGGACATGGTGCATATAACTCGCTGCTGTTCCTATGCTCAGCGTCACTAAACTTTATCAGTTCTGAGCTTCCATGATAGGCTTCAGCTGGACTGATTAACTGTTCTGGGAAATCTAGGTAAGCTTGGTTTAAATTAGCTTCTGACTCTATTCTAACTGTCGAATACTTATTTTTAAATTCTTCTAGAGCATTAATTAATCGCTTAATATCATCCTTTTGGTGTAGATGGCTGAGGAAATCTGAGAGACAATATTTTAAATTTTTTTCGATAAAAATATTTGATTTTTCTAAAAAACTCTCTAGAAGCTCTACCTGACCAGATTTAATTACTAGCTTCATATAATCATCATTTTTCGTAAAATAATTGCTCTCGTTCTCTTTTAATAAGGCTTTTAACTCAAATATTTTAGATGAATATTCTTTAGCTTTATTATGAAAATCGAAAACTGTTTCTACTGTGCTT
>DAISHM010000312.1:0-2258 GCA_036822535.1 Candidatus Caenarcanales bacterium | reverse complement strand
CGCCTTTCTCTAGAGTATTATAGCCTGAAGACCTCGCCCCTAGCTTCGCATTAGAGGAAAAATTAATCGCTTGCACTGGATTTACTGTCTTTAGGGGATTAAGGACTTCCTGCATAGTTAATATTCATTAACCCTAAAACGAGTAGAAACTAAATCATCTATTTCCTTTATCTCCTCAGCTAAAAGTTCTTTTTTATAGTCTTCTAGGGCAGCTTCTTTTAAAATCTCTAGTCCTTTTTCATCACGGGAGTATTCTACTAGCTTTTTTTGCTCGCCCTGTACTAACTTCTGTCTCTTCGCTAATCTAATAGTCTCTGTGTTCCGCTCGTGCTGTATTTTTTGATTAAAAATCTCTTTACTCTGATGATCTAAAAGATTAAAGCCCTCTTGAGCTCTCTGTATCATTGATTGGTAAACCTCTTCCTGCTTAGCATCTAAAGAGGTGATTTTATCCTCTATTTCACGATAGCCCTGCATGGCTTTATTGTATTGAGCAAGCTGCTTATCTTTGAGGATTTTTTTATATTTTAATACGGCATCTAGCCTAAACTGAAATTTTTTCACTCTCGTTATATATGCGACTTTCAGTACTTTTGATCTAAATAATTTGGGGGATTTCAAAGCATCAGGCATTGCGTATTACGCATGATTGCTAAATTTTAATAATTCTTCATGAAAAAGAACTTTAGATAGATGATTTATTGTGGTATTATAATCTAGCGTTGATCCCAAGTAGCTCAGCGGTAGAGCTATCGGCTGGTAACCGATCGGTCACTGGTTCGAATCCAGTCTTGGGAGCCATTAAAAAATAAAAAGCCTGCCCTTGTGGTGGGCTTTTTGTTTTTAGTTTCTAGAGTGTATCTAATTAAGTGACCGATCGGTTAACAATACAACAAAAAATCTGATCGGTCACGAAATGCAGACTAGAAGCTTACGGCACGATTGGCTTCACTGGTTCGAATCCAGCCTTGGGAGCCATTTTTAAGAGTCAGAATACAGTAATCACCAGACGTTCCGTGCGGGACTAGTTTATTGTATCTTATCGAAGTTAAGCTTTATAGGCTTTTTAACAGTATAACTAACTAAGTTTTATTCTTAGTTTTAATGTTATAAATAGCTTTTTCTTGCTGTTGTAATGTTTTGCTTAGTTCATCATATTTTTTATTTAAGCTCTTAAAATCACGAATAATGATCTCTATTGTGTAATTATTATTCTCTTCCATTTTAAGTCTTTTGCTGTCATTGATTGAATCTACAATAGTAAAACCTAACGAAATTCCTGCAAGAATAGTAGATATGACAATGGATATAACAGCAATGCATATATTTTTTTTATTAAACAGTTGAGTCTCTTTGTATTCTTTCTCTGAGTTTGCTGATGATTGTTCAAGAGCATTTGCAATTTGATTAGTAGTATCTTTAAGAGCTTTTAACCCTCCTTCTAAAATATCATTTTGAATAAGACTAGTAGTCATTCTGGCAAGATTTTCTTCTCTTGTTATATCGCTGACTGGAAGTTCAACACTCTCAACACCAAAATTTTTTATTTTTGAGAATTGATCTGTTTCCTTAATTGTCGGGCTCCCAATGTTAGGGATGTTAATAGTCCCTATTTCTGAAATTTTATTTGTTATATTCATCATCGGGATTTTAATATTTGGGTAACCGACTCTTATATTTTCTACTAGGTTATTAAATGGTAATAAAGTTTGAGAAATTTTATTCATCATATTCTTCTGAGTTTGGTACCAGCTGAGAAGGAGGATTTTAAGAGTTTCGAGATACGATAATCCTTGCTGGATACTATTCTGAATTTCTGGCTCATCACTCTCATAGTGACCTTCTAGAATAATATTCTTTGCAAATTCTTCTAAGTCTTGATCTGATAATTGCTCAGCCTCAGCTTCGGACAATCCTGAGGAATTTTGATTTGTTGAACAAAGTCTTTTACATAGATATTTTGCAAGTATTTTGGCCTCTGTTGTTTCTATTGAATCACCTAACTGATCTATAAGATCATGAAAAGCACCCACGTTAACATATGAGAAATTAACTTCACCAAGTTTTGAACTTTCGAATTTTCCAGTAAAATTATCATTCATAGTCTTTCTCAAAATTTTCAATACTACTAATCAACTCTTCTTGGCTAGGCAAATATTTCTGCAACTCGCTTGGTAATTGTTCTTGGATAGTATAGGTTCCGACTCCAATTGGTTGATTATTGTTCTTGAGAGCATATTCAACAATAGTACGATTTT
>DAISHM010000311.1:0-2265 GCA_036822535.1 Candidatus Caenarcanales bacterium | reverse complement strand
AAAGACTATTCTCTACACCGAGTTTAGACCTTAGCTTACCTACAGGTAAAAATCTAAGCATACCATAGAAAAGGACTTCATAGCCGTTATCTGGGATGCCTGGAGGTAGCATCCTGAACAGATAATAATTAGAGGCACAGTTTAAAACCCTGAGAGGGACTAGAAAAGGGGCATGTGCATTATTTAGTGCGGTCGCAATACTCCCCTTCGCCTGATACATAAAGGGAATTTTATCTATTAATTTAGATAAAGCCTCGCTAGGGTTTCTAGATGAAGCTAAATCAGAGAGCTCTGATCGAGAAAAAGAGCTGATATTATTAGCTGCTTCAAAATCACTTCTAGGTGGGCTGCCATAGGCAGCAGTTATGGAATTGGTAGCAGATAGTGAGCTAACTGACATTTACTAATTTCACTTACTGAAGTGTATATACAAATATTAACAGATTCTAAAAAAAATTACCACGAGACTTTAAGCTGAAATTTAGATTCTAGATATTCAGCTTTAATAGTCCAATTATGGATATCAATAATTTTTTGTACTATAGCAAGACCAAGACCACTGCCTTTAATACCAGTGGCTTTTTTACTACGGTAAAATTTGAAAAATAATTTATCTAAATCTTTTTCTTCAAGAAAATCGGTGCTGTTCTCTATAATGAGGCAGTCATTCTTAAGAACTACTTTAATAGAACCTCCTTGTTTATTGTATTTGATCGCATTATCTAAAAGATTACTAATCAGATGTTCGACTAAGCTAAGATCGCAGTAAAGCATTAACTGTTCAGGGATCTCTTTATCTAAACGGATTTCTTTTAAATTTAATGTCTCTTGAATTTTATTTAACTCATTCTCTAGTAAGGAACTGAAATTCACTAAACTCATGTCAATAAGCCCGAAGCTTGTCTCTAAGCTATCTAATTTCAGTAAATTCTGTACCATAGATGCTAGGCGATCTACTTCTTCATTAATGCTGTTTAAAAATTTGTTAGCCATTTCTGCATTATCTTTAGCACCACGAAGTAAAGTCTCAGTCAGTGTTTTAATGTTTTGTATAGGTCTTTTTAATTCGTGGGTGGTCTCGCTTAAATCATGCTCAAACTCCTTTACTATCTCAAGCAAAACCCTGTCTTTAGCAAGTTTTGTAATATGTACTGTATAAAAATCATTATTTATTCTCCATGAAAATTTTTTATAAGAAACAGAATTCTTATTAAATTCAGTGAAGATTTTTATTAGCTCTGTAAGTTCCTGATTGTTTTTTCTTAATTCACTTAAAGTCAATCTAGAATTACTTTTAAAATTTAATAGCTTTCTTGCCATGGGGTTAGAAAACTCTAATTCAGTGTCTTCTATATTTTCAGTCTGTTTAAAAACTAAATACGCAAAGCGAGAGTTTTCAATTAATTCATCTGAAATTATTAGCACTATAAACCATTTTATCTCAAAATATTATAGATAGAGCCATTTACCCTCAATCTTTCTAAATAGGCTTTTTTCATGTAGATAAGCTTTTTTCTTAGCTTCTCGGTAATGAGCTTTAAACTCGACATACCCCTCAGTGGCACTTTCTAAGCCTGCTTCACTAGAAATTATTTCTAAATATAACCACTTTAGAGATTTATTAAAATCTAAAAATTTAGGTCTAGAACTCTCATGCCAAGTGCGTAAGAGATATTCTCTTAATTTAAAAAAATAAGCTGAGTAGCGAGAACGCATTAAAGCCTCTGCTGTAGGGGGATTTATTAAACCATCGTGATAGAGTTTGCAGCACTGTGCGTAAGTATTAGTAGAACCGCATGGGCAGAGGTCTAGGAGTGGCAATTAGAATATGGTAACACTATTTATACTAAGTCTAAAAGGTGTCAACTCCCTAATTTAGGACTTAAGAAAATAAACTTTTAGGAGTATTAGTTTAATTAAGCAGTTTGTTGATAATATGTAGCAAGGAACTGCTCAGGACTAGCTTTAAGGGCAGTATGCATTCTTTCAGTATTGTAATAATTAATAGTTTCTCTTATCCTAGAGACAATTTCTCCAAGACTATTACAGTAAGATATATCTCCTAAATCTTCTTTAAATCCTCTGTAGTAAGACTCTTGAAAACCATTTCTCCAAGGACATCCTTTAGGACTCATTGATTGTGAGATTTGATGATATTTTAAAACTGAAGTAAATTTCTCACTACGATATTCACTACCTTGATCTGAGTGAACTATAGAGGGTACTGTTTTTTCTTTTGTTACAGCTAAGTAAAAAGCTTTCAAT
>DAISHM010000310.1:0-2278 GCA_036822535.1 Candidatus Caenarcanales bacterium | reverse complement strand
GTGTACGTCGATCTCTGCTAACTGGGCTGCATCGGCAAATGCAACTGCTTATTTCTTGGTTTTTAATTTAAAACCCGCTAAAGTTTTTATGGGTGATAGTGGTAGCCTTGCTTTAGGAACTATAATCGGGGTAATGGCTTATCTAAAGGATTTAGAGTGGTTCCTTTTAGTTTTCACTTTAATTCCTGTACTAGAAGCTAGTTCTGTGGTTTTACAAGTGACTTATTTTAAAATCACTAAGAAAATTCATGGAGAAGGACGTAGGCTTTTTAAAATGTCACCTTTACATCATCATTTTGAATTAAGTGGCTTTAGCGAAAATCAGGTGGCTTGGGGCTTCTTTACTATTCAGTTAATAGTTAGCCTTACTTTTTTTATGCTGCTTTCTAAGCTTGCGCTATAGTCACGGAAAGTCTTTTTAAATCCCCATCTGCTGTTACTTAACCAGTCAAAAAATTGGTGGAGGTTTCTGTAATAAGTTTCTTGTTGTATCATAAAAAGATTTTTTCTTGCGTGTTCTTGAAAGATTTCTAAACTGTTTTGCATAGCTGTACCCCATTCATCTAGGAGGAAGCTAAATTCGTTCACACGGATATATAAGGGTATTATTTTAAGAAATTGATATTTATTTCACAGCCTCATAAACACTAAGTGCTGAATACACGGTAGACACTAGTCCCTGACCAGGAAAACCAGTGTCGCCTACCATGAATATCTTTTCACCTGGGACCTTTTTCGGCATTAATTCAAAAAAACTATAATCAATAGAGTGTGGTAACCCACCAACTGTGCCATTTTTACGTTTAGTATAATGCTGAAAAGTTTTAGCAGTGCCTGAAATTAAAGATTTTATTTTAGTTTCGTTAAGTTTACTATCAGAGCTGATTAATTCTGGAATGTGCTTAAACAGCTCTTTTAGAATTTCCGTTTCAGTTTCTGTTTTTTTCTGTAGATAGATCTCTGGATCTAAGTTTAACCATTCTGCTGAATCTGTATGAGTAGAAATAATTATATTTAGTCCATTATCTTCAGCTTTTATTTTATCGTCAGAGCGTGAATAGCTTATAAAGAAAGACTTAGAACAGCAATGTCTAATATGCGAGTCTAAAATAATTTGAGCATAGTCTGTAGCTGGCTTATAGTCAGTCTCTAAACCCAGATATACGGTAAAAGCACTTATACTATACTGAAAACGAGCTGCAAAAATTTCGTAGAAATCTCGAATGCTGCCATTAGTCATTTCAGCCATATTCCAGAAACTAAGATTAGAGATGATATTCTTCGTGAAATATTCTTCATTAGATTTATCTACTAGTTTATAGCTCCCTACGGTGTTTGTTTTATCTGTAAGCTTTTCTATTTTCACCACTTCTCGGCGCATAGTGACTTTTACACCTAGTTCTTCACATTTACTTAGTAAAGCTACTGCTAATTGATTAACTCCGCCATAAACATAATTAATACTAGAAGCATAAGTTAATCCTAGAGCTGCTGTGAAGATAGGAGTTTTTTTCGTATTATTCTGAGTACTGATGATAAGCTGTTCATCTAGAAATTCAATGATTTTTATTTCATCCTGTAAAAAATATTTTTTAAGTAGATAATCTAAAGGTAAAAACAGTTCAGGTAGATGCTTTAATGCTGTAATACTAGCGAAAAGCCTTTCTGGGTTTAGACATTTAATTAAATCATTAAAGCTCGCAGGTATAAGGTTTTTATGCTTACTTAATATATAGAATCCATCTTTCTCTATCTTATATAGCTCCTCCCAGAATTGCTGATGTCTCAGTTTAGCCTCAGCACTCTTTTTCTCTATAAGTTTTTCATAAGATTCTTCTATCCAAGCTTTTTTATCAGAGTAGCGTCTTATAGATTTAGCGGCTTGATAGATTTGAATCCCATTCTTAGAAGGGCTTATATTTAGATTAGCTTCCAGCTCACCATTCAGAGATTTATTTTTAAAAGAAATTTAATCTAGATCTAGCAACTTAACTAATTTATGTATAGGTTCACCTTCTCTAAAGCCACTTAAGGTCGTAGCTCCGACATCATAGCGAAAACTTTTATCACGAAAGAAACTCGCACAGCCACCTGGCTTACTATGGGATTCGATAAGCTGCACTGTATATCCATCTTTAGCGAGAAGTGCTGCGATACTAAGCCCTGCTACTCCTGCTCCAATTATTGTGTAATCAAATATAACAATGATTCTATTTTATTATAATTAGAGGGAATGACCGCTTTAGTATTATTAAGAAATGAATTACGTCTGCATGAT